>JANXLO010000631.1 GCA_025355115.1 Chthonomonadaceae bacterium | reverse complement strand
GTATGTGCTGGCCTGGCAGCTGCCGCATCGTGCGGAGCTTGCGCGCGTCAACCACTACTACCTTTTCGAGCAGATGATGCCGCACGGCCTATCCGCGCTCAGGCAGAATATTACGCACAATCTGTTCGGTGACACAAGAGGCTTCAGTCCCTATCTGTTTCGGCACACTCCAGTGCAGTTCATACTCGTGCTGTTGGGATTGACGGCCTGGGCCGTAAAACGAGGGAAGTTCGATATGGAGCTCCGAATGCGACAGAACGCCGCGTACCTGGCAATCTGGCTCCTGTTCATGCTCTTTGTTTTCAGCATAGTACGCTACGCGCCGTCGAGATACTATGTCCTGTTCTACCCGGCGATGGCTGGACTCGCGGCGCTAGTGCTCTGCAATTTGGGAGCCACTGTACGGACGGTTCTGGACTGCCGCAGCGCACGGATCCTATTGGGCGCATTCTTGACATATCATCTACTTGAGGCGGAACTGCATCATCTTTCCGTGCTCACGGACATCTGCCTTTTCAGCGGAACGTTGCTTGCGGCAGTTGGGCTGTTCTGGTGGAAGCCTAGCGTGGAGGGATTTGACGGGCGAAACGAGCGGAGGGGTGTGTTCGCGGCATTGCTTCTCTGGGCAGTCATCAACGGAGGATGGACGGCGGACTGGCTGGGACATCTAGAGTACTCGCAGCGTGATGCGGACCGATGGCTTGCTGCCAATCTGCCGGCAGGAAGCGTTCTCATTGGAGATGCGGCGCCGGGCCTCTGCCTGAACAACCGTTTTATCGCTGTAAACGTCATTCCCGGCCTCTGCAACGATGTGCTGCCGGTCGAATCGTTCGCTCCATCGCCGCGTTTCGTCGTGATCCTGGATGGCAGGCGCAATGTGGAATGGTGGCGCGTTAGATACCCGGCCTTAATCACTCCAAAACATTTGAAAAGACGGTTTCCGCATCTTCTCGATTTCGCCGTCAATGTCTATGAGGTTCCATACGGCGCCTATCCTTCGGCGCAAAAAAGGTACCATAGCCCCTGAAAGAGGCTCGCCGCTTCGCAGAATCCAACCACTATGCCAAGAGATACAACTATTCAAAAAGTCATGGTCATCGGCTCCGGCCCGATCATTATCGGGCAGGCCGCTGAGTTCGACTATGCGGGCACACAGGCATGTCGCGCGCTGCGCGAGGAGGGAGTCTCTGTAGTCTTAATCAACTCCAATCCAGCCACAATCATGACCGATGTGGAGATGGCTGATCGCGTCTATATTGAGCCTCTCAACGTCGAATTTGCTGAGCGAGTCATCGCGCGCGAGCGGCCGGACGGCCTACTTCCGACGTTGGGAGGCCAGACCGGACTCAACCTCGCGACGCAACTGGCCGAGGCGGGGATTCTCGAAAAGTACAACGTGCGACTGTTGGGCACGCCCCTAGCTTCCATTCGCAAGGCAGAAGACCGTGAGGAGTTTCGAGATCTCATGCGCGAGATCGGTGAGCCAGTCCCGGAGTCCTGGATCATCGAGCAGGAGGATCAGTTGGCAGTCCCGGCCGCTGCTGGCATCTGGCCCCTCATCGTCCGGCCCGCCTATACTCTGGGAGGAACAGGCGGCGGAATAGTTCACAACGAAACGGAGCTTTACGAAACGGCCCGTCGTGGACTAGCATTGTCGATGCGGCATCAGGTGATGATAGAGCGGTATCTCGCTGGCTGGAAAGAGATCGAGTATGAGGTGATGCGGGATGCGAATGACACCGCAATTACCATCTGCAATATGGAAAACTTCGATCCGATGGGCGTGCATACCGGCGATAGCATTGTGGTGGCACCCTCGCAGACTCTCTCGGACAAAGAGTACCAGATGCTTCGCACCGCCTCGCTGAAGATCATCCGTGCACTCGGAATTGAGGGCGGCTGCAACGTCCAGCTCTCACTCAGCCCGAACTCTTTCGACTACTATATCATCGAGGTGAACCCGCGAGTCTCCCGGTCATCCGCGCTCGCCTCCAAAGCGACAGGCTATCCGATAGCCCGTGTGGCCGCTAAGATCGCGACAGGTCTTCACCTCGACGAGATCGAGAACGCCGTCACCCGCAAGACCCTCGCTTGTTTCGAGCCTGCGCTGGACTACTGCGTTGTGAAAATCCCGCGCTGGCCCTTCGACAAATTCACCAGTGCCGACCGCCGCATTACAACGCAGATGAAGGCTACAGGCGAGGTCATGGCGATCGACCGCTCCTTCGAAGCGGGGTTGCTGAAGGCCATTCGCTCCCTGGAAGTCGGCATCTACGGGCTGGCCAG
>JANXLO010000617.1 GCA_025355115.1 Chthonomonadaceae bacterium | reverse complement strand
GATTCGCTCGGGAAGACTGCTCTGGACTACGCGGTGGACAACCCGGAAATACAGGCTCTGTTGGGAAATGCCAGCAAAAGACATTGATTCGTCATAACGTCACAAATAGAAGCGGGGAGTCCCATCCGCCTGATGGACTCCCCGCGTCGTGTCGTTCCCGGTAATGGCGTCAGCGCCCCCGCCGTCATCCCGGTGAACGGCACGCTCTCTGGAAGGGGCTTCTGTTGCCGCCCCAGGTTGTTGCGTATCCCTTCCAAAACCTTGCTTCATGTTGCTATTTAAAGCGGTTTGCGGTGTGGAGAGCGACCCGTGAGGTCTGTCTCCCCCGGATGCGCATCCTGCTTAGATTCTGCGTATCCGTTCCGCTGTATTTCCGCATTATCAACAAAACGTCCCCTGCCCAACAGCGTGACACCCGCCCAGAAATATTTTCTGAGCGGGTGTCCGACTACGTGTTTATTGTATCCTGACCTTCTGTTCAGGAGTGTGGCCGATGGTGCTGGACAGCTACTGCTTCGAGATGAGCAGGGTCGGAGCTTGCCGTGGCAGATCGTACTCCGGCACGTACGGCACTTCATGCGAGGCGACGGACGGCATCGGCTCTTCGACGATTCCGGCCCGCTCGTTGCGCATCTGAAGCGTGAGCGCTTTCGGAGCGATGTGCGGCAGAATCAGAGCGGCGACGCCCAGGGTGCCGAGAATGGTCTCCAGTCCATCCGTCATGGCGCTGATCGCCACGCCGATGACCGGCAGAACGATTGACAGAAACCACTCGAGCGGAAACTCCACAGCGATTAGCAGACCCATCACGCCCGCCGCGATGCCGAGGGACAGCAGTTTAGGCCGAAACGGAACACGGCGATCCTTCAGCATGGCGAAGCCGAGCTTGATGTCCATCATGCCGCCGAATTTAGTGTGCTCCGATACGGTCTTATGTAAAACGCGCTCCCCTATGAAGCGCAGAATGGGAATAGCCATAGTCTTGAATGACCCTCCTTCACTCAATTTGACGGCCCCAACGCCCCAGGAGTTTCATGAACTCAATTCATGTGACAGCACCCCGAATTCAGTGATTGGAGACAGCATCAGAATCGGGCGAAGCGGAACTTCAGCAGCGTCCAGATGGCCTCCACGCCGTCCGTCCAGCGAATCTTCTTGCCGTCCGCGATCGTTCTAGCGGCGTAGCGTATCGGAACTTCGACGATGCGGCAGCCGCGGCGAATCGCCTTCGCGGTGACCTCGGGACAGAACTCGAAGCGCTCGCACGTCAGCGGCAGGCTTTGCAGAAGCTCCGTGCGGAAAGCCTTGTAGCAGGTGGCTTCATCGGTCATGGGAGTGCGGTAGAGGACGCGCACCATAAGGGCCAGCAGCACGTTGACGACTCGATTGGGCAGGCGCATCGGGGGCCAGCCGCCGAGGAAACGTGAGCCGTAGACGGCATCAGCCTGTTCGGTCTCGAACGCCTTCATAATTGGCAGGTAGTCCTCTGGCCAGTATTCAAGGTCGCCGTCCTGCACGATGCAGTGCTCGCCGCGAGCGCAGGGAATGGCGGTGCGGATGGCGGCGCCCTTGCCCCGGTTTCGAGTGTGGTAAAAGACTCTCACATCGGGAAACTTGCCTTCGACTTGGGTCTGGAGCAGCTCGCGTGTGCCGTCCGTCGAGAAGTCGTCCACGATCAGGATTTCCTTTTCGATCGGGACGGCGAGTATCCGCTCCAGCAGAGGCATCAGAGTGTCGCGCTCATCCAGAATGGGCATGAGGACGCTCAGCATGAGGGAGAACCGGCGCGGTTCAGGGCCTCCTCGAGCCGCCGCTGGGAGAGTGTCAGGGTGAGGTCGCCGCGAGTGCGCTCCAGCACGGCCCGCAGAGCGTCGGTCGTGCGGCGCAGGCCGCCCGTCACAGCGTCGGGGAAGTCGAAGGTGATGAGCTCGTAGTAGATGTCGTCCATAATCTTAAGTACGGAATCCGCGCGCTCCATGTCTCCTGCTCGCAGGCGATCCAGCACATAGCGACGGCTCTCGCTCGCAGCCTCAGCGATGCCGTTCAGATAGGCTGCGGCCTCCACGCCAAGCGAGTCGGGATCAGGCAGTGGCTGGCCCCCTGAAATGGCGAGCATGCACTCCGCCTCCACGTACTCCTTCTGCGAGTCGTGGACATAGCCGGCATGAAATAGCTCGGGATGCACGGCGAGGACTGCCCTCACAGCCTCCACACGGGACTTCGCCTCGTCCGCCTGCGCCCTCGCCGCCTCCATCTCGCCGCGATGCACCGCTCGGATGGTACGGGAGGAGAACTGAATGGTCTCGCGGCAGGCGCGAAGCGCTTCTTCCCTGGCTCGGTTCGTCGCCTCGAAACGCACTCGCAGCGCGGCGGCGATCTCCTCAAGACTGCGGGCATGGGATGTCGGCATAAGCTTCTCCTCTGCACAACTCTTTCCTCGGACGCCATTTCCACACCGACCCAACGTATCCCTGCGACATAAAGGAGGCAGCCATGCGTATGAAACCTTATAGCCACTCGATTGCGCTTCCATGCGCTCGGGCAGGAGTTCGCTTCGCCCTTCGCGAAGATAGCCTTAGCGCGCGGTTATCTCGACCGTGCGGAGGCAGTGAACAAGGGGACAGGCGGAAATAATGAAACGGCAATTTTTACGAACTATGGGGCTGCTCGCCCTGGCCTTGCTCGCATCGACTACTCTGACTTCGGGGGCAAATGCCCAACTGAACACGCCAAAATTTCTGAAAGCAACAGCGCTCGCGCCAAAGACCGTCGCACCTGGCAAGCCGTTCGACCTGACGATCAGCGTCCTTGTGGACAAACCGTACCATGTGCAGGCGAACCCGGCCACGGAAGGCTACATCGCCACGGAGGTGAAGCTGGGTGCTGTAAAGGGTTTCACAGCCGGGAAAGCGGTATATCCGAAGGGGATGGAAGCGATGTTCAGCGGCGACAAACTGTCCGTCTACGAGGGAGCCGTCAAAATACATCTTTCGGTGACGCCGGACAAATCGCTGATGCCGGGCAAGTTCACTCTGCCGCTGCTGGTGCATTATCAGGGCTGCAACGAAAAAGCCTGCTTCCCGCCGACTGACGCAAAAATGGAAGTCGTGGTCGTAGTCGGAAAAGCGACTCAGGCCCACAATTCGCCCACTTCCCCCAAAACGACAGCCAACACACCAATGCCCCCCATCAGGAAGGGAGGGAAGAAGAGCGGCGCACGCAAGCCCCCGCTCGTCCAATCGATCCTGGCTCCCATTCGCAACTGATTGACCTGACCGCCCGGAAACCAATGCGACGATGAAAACGACTCCAGCCTTCTTCACTCTGCTTCTCATGCTCCTGACCGCGCAGGTCATGGCCGCGCCCGGCGACGTCACCTGGACAGGGAAACTGCTGCCTGCAGATGCAAGAGCCGGAGAGGGAGCGCAGGTAGTCCTGACCGCACAGATTGAGGGCGACTACCATCTCTATTCGCTGACGAAACGTGCCACTGGGCCAACGGTCACCACGCTGGAGTTTCTGCCTAATGCCGCCTTTGAAGCGTCGGGAGCGGGCATTCAGCCACCGCCGCACACGGAGCTCGACCCCGGCTTTCACATCGATGTGGAGAGCTACACGGGCGGAGTCGCGTTCGCGCTCCCAGTTGTGCTTAAAGCTGGAGCGTCGGGCACGCAAAATGCCTCGGTGAAGGTGCGCTACCAGGTCTGCCGGCAGGGAACCTGCCTGCTGCCGAAGACGATGGAGATCCCTGTCTTGTTCGCTGCGGCTCCCGGCGCTCCGCGCTCCGATCGCCTCGCGGCCATCACCGCGATTCCCCCCCAGCCCGCCTTCGCCACGACCCTTTCGACTGCGACGCCCAGCGACAGCAGCACGAAGCCAGGCGCCCCGCTCGCTTCCGCGACTGCAAAGCCTTCCGATGAGACCATCGAGAGCATTCAGGCCGCGAAGAAGCATGGCCTGCTCTCGTTCGTGCTGCTCTCGTTAGGTGCAGGGTTTCTGGCCCTGCTGACGCCGTGCGTCTTTCCAATGGTTCCCATCACGGTCAGTTTTTTCGCGAAGCGCAGGGAGCAGTCGAACCGGCATGGGGTGCGTGACGCGCTGGCCTACTGCCTCGGCATCGTCGGCACCTTCACTGGCCTCGGGCTGATTATGACCCTGGTGTTCGGCGCAACCGGCATCCAGAAGCTGGCGGCAAGCCCCTACCTTAACCTCGCGCTGGGGGTGCTCTTCCTGGTGCTGGCCGCGAACCTGCTGGGGGCGTTCGAGATCATGATTCCGGCAGGAATGGCGAACGTCGCGCAGGGCGGCATCATGAAGGGCGGCGTCCTCGGCCCGTTGCTGATGGGCCTCACATTCACTCTGACATCCTTCACCTGCACGGTCGCCTTCGTCGGGACGCTGCTGGTCACCGCAGCGCAGGGCAGCTTCTTCTATCCGGTGGTGGGAATGCTGGCCTTCAGCACGGCATTCGCCTCGCCCTTCTTCCTGCTCGCGCTCTTTCCGCAGTATCTGGCAAAGCTGCCGCGTGCGGGGGCCTGGATGGTCTCTGTGAAGGCGTTCATGGGGTTCCTGGAGATAGCAGCCGCGCTCAAGTTTCTCTCAAACGCCGACCTGGTCTGGAGATGGGGACTCTTGACGCGGCCCGTCTTCCTGGCGCTTTGGGCGATGATCGGAGTGATAGCGGGCCTCTACCTGCTTGGCGGCCTGAGGCTGCCGCACGACGCTACCGCGAAGTTCGGATGGCCGCGCCGCACTCTCGGCATCCTGACAATATTTGCCGGTCTCTACTGCCTCGCCGTGATCGAAGGGGCACCCTTTGGCACCTTCAGCGCCTTTGTTCCCCCTGCCGACTATCCCGGCAGGAGCGTCGCGGTGAACGGCTCCTCCTCCGCTGGAAAGCAGATCTTCTCCGACTACACGCAGGCTCTTGCGGCGGCGAAGGCTCAGAATCGGCCTTTGTTCATTGATTTTACTGGGATCACCTGCTCCAACTGCCGCCTCATGGAGGAGACTATCTTCCCGCAACGTGCGGTGGCCAAAGAGCTGGATCGATACGTGCGCGTGGAGCTCTACACCGACAACGGCACTCGCGACAACGAGCGCAACAAGGATCTGGAGCAGAAGCTGACAGGCGTCGTCACCCTGCCGGTCTACGTGATTGTCTCCCCGGACGGCCTTCCATTGCGCGTCTTCCAGGGCTCGACCTTCGACGTCGCCAAATTCGCCGCTTTCCTCAGCGACTCCCGCACCGCCTCCGCCCGCTGACGCCTCTCAACCCTGTAGACAAAATCCTCAGAATCGCAATGAGTGCTACCCGAATCGTCCCGGTCGTTGGCATTCAGGCGTCGTTCTGACATGGAAAGAGCGTCTCACCGGTTTGCTCGGCGAAACGCTCGTAATTCCTGTTGCTGCGGCACAAGACTGTCAGGCTGCGACGGCCTGTTTCGGGGTCGTTGCGGCTTTGGGTGACGGGCTGTTCACCGCGGCCGTGGACTCCTCGGGCAACGCGAGCGGCGGGAGTTTCCAACTGGGCAGGCTGGCAGCCCGAACCGCGTGGGTGTGGTGACGAGAGCGATGCTTTCCTTTTTGACGACAACTCATTCTGGTGGCTCCTGTGCTGTGATCTGGTGAATCTTTGAGGCTATGGACGGAGGGACGGCTAAGCGGACGCGGGTGTCCGCTCGCGCGCTGCCTCCGCCAATGCCGTCTGCATATCGGGCGTCGTCAGAACGCGGGTGATCCCGACAAAGACGTGGTACTTCTGATGATGTTTATAGACTATGTTGCCGGGAAATGCAAGGAGTTCGCCTTTTCCGTAGACGGGCGAGCCTGCAATCCGGGGAGTAGTCCGCGCTGGTGCGTGCTTGGGCATTCTGTGAACCTTCTTCCTGACCTGCGGACGAGATTTCGCTACCGCTCCCCATACTGTACCCCGTAAACCGTCGTTTTAGGGCATTTCGCTGAAAAAAGTCGATTCTTCCTGTGCTGAAAGCCCTATTCCGGTGCATTTCTTCGCGTCTCTGCGTCTCTGCGCGAGTCTCCCCTTAACCCTGAGCAGCCCTAGCTTCTCCATCACAGTGAGGTTGCTAGGCACTATCACAGAGCTACGGGTCATGCAGGCAACGCTCTGATGAACTCCTGAATGACGGCGGCTCCAAGCTTGTGGAATGCAGCGATGCGCTCCTCGTTATCGGCATACCCTGCGTTGGGGTGCCCCTGAGCATCGACGTAACCAGGCATTCCGTGGGCGAGCAGGAACTGGTGCGCGGCTATGACGCACGCGCCCTCCCTAAAGATCTCCTGCAGCTCCTCGGGGATGGGCACTCCCCCGAGGCATGTGGGCGCAAGCGGCAGCAGGTCACGGGTGTTGTGCTCCGTGCCAGCGGTGACGATCAGCCCGGCAGCGCGTAGTGCCGAAACATAGCGTGTGAGGATTTCGGGGCTGTTGCGGACGGGAATGAACTCGGCTGCATGGATGCCCCGTGAATTCAGGGAGGCGATGAGGCTTTCGACGGGATCCTCGAAGACGCAGAGCGGGGTCGCCCCATCGGCCAGCACGGGATAACAGGGTATGCCGCCGAGCGCGAGGAGAAGGCTGTAAGCGTGGTCGAAGCCAACGAAGGTCTCCGCGACGTAGGCGGGCTTTCCGGCCTTCATGAGGCGGGAGCGGATTTCGCCCTGTACCCCGGCCGCGTCCTCCGCGCCGGATGTTGGACTTGAGCCAAAGAGGCGCGACAGGACGGCTGTGCGCTCGTCAGGAACAGCCTGCGCGAACAGGGCCTCCTGAAACGCCTGCGCGATGTGCCGCTCCTGGAGGTAAACTGTGGTCAGGGGACAGTCGTGCCGCGTTGCTGCCTGTGCTCGGATCGCCTCAGCGTCAAGCCCAGTCTCCACGCCTGCCGCTGCAAAAGCTTCGGCAAGCCGTCGCGTCATCAGGGCCATCCGCTCGGAGTCCTTATGGCGGATGGTCTGCATGAGACCCGCAGCTTCCTCCGTCATGGGATCGAAGCGCATGATGCCCTTGCCGCACAGGTACATCCTGCCGGGATTACCGGGGTCGTTCAGCTTGATGCCAGCCTGGACAAGGTCGTCTATGAGCGCGATGATCTCGATGCCGAAGAGCGGGAAGATGCGTCGTCGGTTCGCCTCCGCCGCGAATTCGGCGTAGACACTGTAGTCGTAGTAGTTGCTGGCCCCGAGCACATTGACGCCCTGCTCGGCGGCGAGCGCGAGAGCCTGTGCGACGTTGTCGAACGCCGAGAAGTTGGGCGGCAGGTGGATGTGCGCGTTGACGGAGAGTCGGAGCGCATCTTCTTTTGTCGCCGATGCCAGCAGCGTTTTCTGTGTCCCAAGCCGTCGAAAAAGCTCTGAAGCAGGTTCGTCAGTAGAGTGCATGGTATCCTTCATATCGGCTCGAATAGACGCCGCATAAGATCAGCGTTTTGCCCCGGCGATTTTGAGCAGCCCGACGATTTTTTGCCACTCCGCGCGATCCTGACCGCCGACCGCAATGAGTATCGAGGTGCCCGAATAGTCCGTTAGATTGGGGTTAAAGTCGTCTGAAATCTTGTCGCCTAAGACATGCCGTTCGTAATGCTGACGAGCACCGCGCTCTTCGCCTCGGTCAGTATTTTTTCCAGCCCCTTCGCGGTCTCGATCACATGTTTGTCTTCAGGCGGTGAGACCCGAAGGGCCGTCGTTACCTCTTCTGCCGCAGCGCCGACATCTCCCGTCCAGGCGTATTCCATCAAATGCCGAAAATTATAGTACGCCTTCACGCTCAGGCTTTCCGCCCACAATCGCAGGGCTTTCATGCCGCTGTTCGTCGCAAGGTGTTTTGGCTCTTCTTCGTCTACGCATAGAGAGTATCCCATCAGTTTAATCTTCTTTCCTTTGCGCGAGATACGTCGCTGTAGGTCTTGGTTTCAATTCCACACTGGTACGAGTAAAAGAAAGACTCCTTCCGGGCTGAAATACCGGGTTGACTGGGTT
>JANXLO010000593.1 GCA_025355115.1 Chthonomonadaceae bacterium | reverse complement strand
CCGGCGGCTACTGCGGGCGGCGCGATTGCCACCGGTCAAAAGTCGAAATCGGTCGTCGAGACGGCTCGCGATCTGAGAGGCGGAGAGCGATCTCAGGCGGGCGGCGGCAAGCTCCAGCGCCAGCGGTATTCCGTCGAGGCGGCGGCATATCTGCGCTATTGGACGGACTTCCTCTGCGGAGAGGACAAAGGTTGGAAGGGCCATCTGCGCCCGCTCGATGAACAGCCGCGAGGAGGCATAGTCCAGCAGTGCGGAAGTCCCTTCACCCATTGCCGCTATCTCCGCAGGAGGTAGGGCAAGCGGTGATATCTGCCAGACGACCTCGCCCGTTACTCCCAATGCCTGCCGGCTTGTCGCGAGAATGTGCACGTTCGGGCACTCACGAAGGAGCTTGTCGACGAAGCGGGCACTGGAGGTCAAGAGATGCTCGCAGTTGTCGAGCACCAGCAGCAGATGCTTGGGCTGGAGGTGGTTCTTCACGGTCTGGAGCAGGGAATTTTCCGTCTCCTCGCGCAGTCCGAGGGCCTCCGCTGCCGCGTTGGGCACCATTGCCGGATCGGTGAGATGGGCGAACTCTACCATCCATGCGCCATCGGAGTAGACCTTGCCATATGTCTCGGCTGCTTCCTGTGCGAGACGCGTTTTGCCGATTCCCCCGGCGCCGGTCAGAGTGACGAGCCGGGATTTCTGCAGGCAAGGGCCAAGGGACGAGAGTTCCTGCTCTCGTCCAATCAGCTGCGTGATGCGCTTGGGCAGGTTGTTGGGAAAAGCACGGACGACTGAGTTCAGGGGAAGTGCAGGGATTGAGGGGGCAGTAGGCCTCTGCTGTATCCTTGCGCGGATGCGTCGATAGGCTTCCGTGGTCTCCGGAGCAGGCTCAGCGCCGTCCAAAGACTCATGCAAGCGCATGCGGAGCGAGCGATAGACCTGCATGGCTTCCGCTGCATCCCCACTCTCCACCAGGGCCTGCATCAGCGCGGCGATCAGGCTCTCCCGCATTGGATCCACTGCGATGGCGAGGCGCAGAGCGTGAGTGGCCTCCTGCCAGGCTTGCCGCTCGACTGCGAGTTGGGCAATCCGTTCAAGAGCGCGGAGGTAGCCCTCCTCACGCCCCGCCCGTTCCGTCTCCAGCCAGACCTCATAGCTGTCCGGACGCAATGGCCCGCTGTAGAGGGCGACGGCATGGCGCAGCGACTCCTCATCTCCTCGTTTAAGAGCGGCATCGAAGGCGAGAACGTCGGCTTCGGTCTCGTTCAGTCGCAGGCGGAGCGTCTGCGTCGTGGGTGAGGACAGCCGGTCGGCGCAGAGGCCGAGCGCTTGACGAAGATCGGTGAGGGAGCGGCGCAGGTTGGCGAGCGATTGCTCTTCACGGCTGTCAGGCCAGAGTGTGCCCGCCAGCCAGTTCCGGGCGACCTCACGATTGGCATGAAGCGTGAGGAGCGTCAGGAGGTGAGCGCCGTTGCGTGAGCGAAGCGGCGGGAGCGGCCTTCCGCCCACCTGGACGGCGAACGGCCCGAACAGCGTAATGACGATATTTTCAATGGGAGGCACCGACATTTTGCTCCAAACGATAAAACTTTAGCTCGTTTCACCGCCCGTCTACGCTTTTCCTCTTCCGGCGACTACACTTGCGCCTACGGTAGGGCTGGATAATGAGAGCATCCACTGTGGAGTGGAAAAATGACAAGAGTGGCGACATGCCAGGGAGACAGACGATTTTGAATAGACAATTCTCGACGGTTAGAGCAGCGGTATGCACTGTATTGGGCCTGTGTGCCCTGCTCGGCAATGCACATGCGGCGATGGTGGACTTTATGCCTGGCCAGGTGTGGCGCGGCTTCTCGCAGAGCACTCTGTCCGACGCCTCACGCGGCATGGTGATCCTCGGGCTCGGGGCTCAGCGCGGGGGCAGCTTATATGGGAATATTCTGCTCGCCGGCAAATGGAGGCAGATCATCTTGACGCAACAGTTGGACGGTTCGGTGGATGTGGCGGGCATTGGAGGCGATGCGGGGCTGAAGGCGCACGGCAACACGACACCTACAACCGATGGCGGCTGCTTCTCCCGCCTGACCTATCAGACCGGCGGCAGTGGGGACAGCCTACAGCCAGGAGACATTCACGGCCTCATTGGCCTGCTCCGCACATTCCCGCCCGGTCCGGTGGTGAACGGAGTGCCTGCCGATCCCTACCACACCGCATTTCCCCCTGGCCCCTGCGATGGTATGTTCATGAACGCGGCGGGAGCCAGCGGCCGAATGATGCTGACCCACATGGGGCCTGCGGAGAGCGGCCCTCCGCTCTTCTTCACCGGCGACCTGATGCTTCAGGACATCCACTTCAATATGGTGGGGGCTATCTCCGGAAAGATGCTCGAAAATGGAAATTATGCGGTCGAGATGATCGGGCAGTCCGTCAACTTCTCAACGGTCATTCCCTGTATCCGGGTAAGCGCCGAGCTTATGCCAGCTGCGCGGCCGGGCGATCAGGCCCATCTGCGCGGCACCTACTCCGTCATGAACATCGCTGGCAACATCGTGGACCGTGGCAGCTTCGATATGGCGTTCTAGGTTTCCTTGCGCGTCTCCTCGCACTTCCCATCCCCGCCGGAAACGGGGATGGGAAGGCAGCTTTTTCCTTGTGCCGAAATGCTCCTCGTCAGTGAAGACTGTCGTGGAGCATTTCGTCTGGAAGGCGGGCCCATAGACAAGAAGCAGAGGAGAAATCAGTTCCTTTCTCGAACCCACTCTCATCAGGGGTGAGAGGAAGGGCAGTATATGGGTGTTATCGTCGGGTCGTTTTTGCAGCAGGCCATACGCAGCGGCTTGCATTTGAAATGGCAGAAGGAGGGACGGGCAATGATCGCGGGGCGACTCGGAATCACCGGCCCGTGGCAGCCAGAAATGATCAACTACCCCTCCTTCGTCTGCGGTCACTGCCAGTTTCCGCACGTCATCCTGAACACCCTCGTTGGCTGCAAGGTCTGCGCGGCCCCATATCTCGTCTCGGAAGCCATGATGCTGAGCAAAAAAGGGGTCGTGACATGCTCCGCCTGCGAGACGACGCAGACCACCGACGAGATGCCCTTGTGCTGCGCCAACTGCAGGTGCATTCAGGCAGCTCCCGCACAGCCCGACTGGCGAAGGACTTACACTCAGTTTCCCGCGTGGCGGTCAATGATAGGCTATGCAGTGACGGGAACGATTGGTCTGGCGATCGTGCTGCTCTGTCTGCTGCGCGGTCAGGGAAATATTTCACGCACCGACGCTGACGGGATGCAGATGTTCGGGCTGTTCTTTGGAGGCGGACCGTTGCTCATCGGCGTGATCGGCGTGATCGCGACAAAACTCCGTCGCCGGTTTCCAAGCGAAATGCACCTTTCGTGCGGCGGATTCGGATATCGTTCGGACAGCGGCGAGGATCGCTGGTTCTCCTGGGCCCAGGTGGCAGGTCTGGAGGCGAAGCAGCAGGCGCTCAACACGGACACACTATCCGCGCACCCCGATTCCACGGCGACTGGCTGGGTGGTTCATACCGCGCAGGAGCGTGTCTTTTTCGACAATCGCCTGGAGGACGCGCGCCTGTTAGCCCGCCAAATTCGGACTCGCTCCCCTTTCGTCCCTCTCGTCGATCTCCCTCCTCTTCAGCGGATGAACCCCTGGGTTGCTCTCCTGATTCTGCTCGGCATCGTGCTGGTCTTCGGGCTGATAATATTTTTCAGTTCGCGCTGATTGCTTCTGCTTTCCCCGGTTGACTCAGAAACGCAAGAAAAAAGAGGAAAACGCAAAGGAAACAAAGTGCTCCGTGCAGAAATAGACTGCATCTGAACTCAATATGACAGCATCACGCGTGAAGCCGGACAAGGGAGTTTTTCGACATGGCGCAGTTTTTCAATATGCCACAACTCGGATCGACGATGGAAGAGGGCACGATCCTCAAATGGCACAAGCAGGAGGGCGACGCGCTCCGTGCTGGAGAGACAATGCTGGAGATCGAGACCGACAAGGCTTCGATGGATGTGGAGTCCCCGCTGGACGGCATCCTGCACAAAATTCTTGCCGCTGAGGACTCGGTCATTCTGATCCGGCAGCCGATAGCGATTCTCGGCGGGGCAGGCGAGTCGATCGAGGCTTTGCTGGCGGAGATCGGCGCGGGCGGGAGCGTAGGTGCGGCAGTCGAAAGTCTGCCCGTCGCGGCCGCGGCTCCCCTTTCGGCGGCGACCGTTCCTGCGGCTGGCACCGTCTCATCCGAGGCCGGTAAGGTGTTCATCTCGCCGCGCGCCAGACGGCTCGCTGATGACAGAGGAGTGGCCGTGGCTCTGCTCGCCGGTCGAGGCTCCGGGCCGGAGGGCCGGGTGGTCGAGCGCGATGTCGAGGCGTTCGCCGCCGGACTCAAGGCTCAGCCCGCAGCTCTTGCCGCGTCTGAAGCCACGGATCGCGCCGCGCCGCGCACTACTCCGCTCGCCGCCCGAATCGCCGGCGATCTGGGCATCGATCTCAGCGACTTGACGATGGGACTGCCCGGCAGCCGCGTCCGGCGCGAGGACGTCCTCCGCCATGCAGAGGGAGTGCGCCCCGTTGCCGAGAGTGCCCCGTTAGCCGCTCCAAAATCCATGGAAACTGCGCCTGACAGGACGGTCCTGGCGTTCGGCGGAATGCGGAAGCGCATCGCGGATAATGTCGTGAAATCGGCCTTCTCTGCCCCGCACGTGACTCTCACTTTGGAGGTGGATATGACGGCAAGCGCGGATCTCCGTACTCGCCTGATCCCGGAGATCGAGAAGACTTACGGCTCTCGTCTCTCCTTTACAGACCTCCTGGTGAAGGCGTCGGCCCGCGCTCTGGAGGAACATCCTCTGTTGAACGCCTCGCTGGTCGGCAATGAAGTTCACCTGTTCGCGGCGAAGAACATCGGAGTGGCGGTCGCGCTGGCGGAGGGGCTGATCGTGCCGGTGGTGAAGCGCGCTGAGCAGAAATCCCTGGGGGCGATCTCCGCTGAGTTGAAGCAGCTAGTCGAACGCAGCCGCACCGGCAAGTTCACCCCCGACGACCTTTCCGGTGGAACGTTCACCATCACCAATCTCGGCGGCTTCGGCATCGAAGTGTTCAACCCCATCATCGTGACCGGGCAATCTGCCATTCTAGGCGTGGGCCGCATCGCCGATAAGCCGGTTGTCGTCAATAAAGAGGTGGTCATTCGCTCGATAATGAACCTCTGCCTCTCCTTCGATCATCGGATTCTTGACGGCGCACCCGCCGCCCGCTTCCTGCAGCGCCTGAAGGAACTTCTCGAAAATCCGTTGCTGATCCTCATATAAAGGCATTAGCCGTCCAAACTGGCTCATATGCACAACTCAATGTAAAGTTTTTGCCATAAATTTTACATCAGAGCGGCCAATGTAATGTTTCTTTACATTGGCCGCCGGGTTTTTTGTACAGATCAGTGGCCCATCTCCGCGGCTGCGGCTGCAGATGACTTCCTGCTGCGAAGAAGCAGGACGGCGGGAGAGACGAGCAGCATTGAGATGCCGATCAGCAGGAAGGCGTTGTTGTACGCCATCGTGCTGGCCTGCTTTTGAACCGAAAAGTCGAGCACCTGGAGCGCCATGCTCTTCGCGGTCGCCAGATCGTAGCCCCGGGAGACGAAGCCTGCAGAGAGAAGCCGCAGGCGTTGCTCTAAAAGGGGGTTGCCCGCGTAGAGATGCGAAGTCAGATTGCTGTAGTGAGTGGCATTCATTCGGGTGAGATAGGTGCTCAGGATAGCGATCCCGAACGAGCCGCCGAGCTGCCGGGTGAGGTTGAGCATGCTCGACCCCTGCGCTATCTCGATCCCCTTCAAGCTGCTGAACGCGGCAAGATTAATGGGAGTGAAGAGCAGGCCCAGGCCCGCGCCGCGCAGAATGAGGGCCAGTCGCGTATCGGGCTCGCCGCTCAGGGTAGTGAGATGCCCCAGATCCCACATGGACAGCACGAAGAGCGACATGCCTATGATGATCAACTGGCGGGGAGAGATCAACTGTTTTTTGCCCCCGAGCAGACGGCCGCAGAGGATCGCACTGATTCCGGTCGCGACCCCGCCAGGCATGAGAGTAAGCCCTGTGACGGTGGGAGTGAAGCCCAGGACGTTCTGTGCGAACAACGGAAAGAGAAAGATCCCGCCGTAAAGACCGAATCCGAGCGAGAGAAAGAGAAGAAGCGCCGCGCTCAGGTCGCGATTTTTAAGCACTTTGAGATTAACGATGGGCGAGTGATTTTTCGGCGAAGCCTCCCAGAAAACAAGTGAAACGAGCGTGACGGCCGCGACGAGGCTCAAGCCGAGAATCCAGGGATCCTGAAACCAGTCCTTTTGATTGCCCTCTTCCAGCACGTACTGTAGTGAGCCGAGCCCTGTCGCGAGCAGTCCTATCCCCGGCCAATCCACCTTGATCGACGCCACATGGTGCTTGGAATCGTTCAGAAACATCCCGACAATGACGGCAGAGAACATCCCGATCGGAAGATTGACGAAGAATATCCAGGGCCAGGAGTAGTTGTCGGTGATCCATCCGCCGAGCGTCGGCCCTATTGTCGGGGCGACGATGATGCCGAGGATGTAGAGCGCCTGAACCGTTCCCTGCTGCTCCTTCGGGAAGATTTCGCGGAGCGTAGCCTGCGCTGTCGAGAGCAATGCGGCGCCTCCCGCCCCTTGAATGATGCGCCAAAAAACCAATTCGACGAGAGTGTGCGATGTGCCGCAGAAGAACGAGGCGACCAGAAAGAGCAGAATGGAGCCGACCAGGTAGCGCTTGCGCCCGAACCGCGAGGAGAGCCAGGCGGTCATCGGCAGGACGATGACGTTCGAGAGGATATAGCCCGTTGAGACCCAGCCGATCTCCTCGCGAGTTGCGCCGAGGTTGCCCGCCATTTGAGGCAGTGCGACGTTGACGATCGTGGTGTCAAGAACCTCGAGAATTGCCGCGGTGATTAGTCCGATGAGGATGACCCAGCGATAGGGGTTGAGCTCTTCCTCATCTCCCGCGGGAGGACCGACAGGCGCGGGCTTGCTTGCTTCGATGGCGGTTGGGGTGGTCTGTGCTGCCAATTGCGCTCCCTCAGAAACGGTGGAAAAGATTCAAGAAGTATGCTTCGCTCAGGATGAAAAGCTGCATCCTCGTTTATGATTCTACGCTTCGTGGCTTCTAATATATGCGTTAGGTCGCGTTTACGGAGAAACCGCCTCTGCCGCAAAAAGAGCTTCCATTGACGCGCCCTCGAGCAGGGCATCTGCGATGCGATCCGGCGAGATGCCGCTGATAGGCTCCCCGCCCGGCAGCATATCGGGCCGGACAGGGGCATGGACATAGTGCGACAGAGGGGCGATGCGGACATTGAGTCCGCCGCGCAGCGTTTGGATGACGGGATCAGGAGGCACTTCCAAAACGCCCAGCGTGGTGAAGAGGCCGCCCGCCCAGGTGTAGCCCCGATTGCTTCCGAGATTCCCGCACAACACGAGATGCTCTCTGGCTCGGGTCATAGCGACATAGAGCAGTCGGTCGTACTCCTTTTTGTCCGTCTCTTCCCTGCGCTGCACGATAGCCCTGTACGCCACGCTCGGCTCCCCGCCGAGCTTCGTCCCTATCGCGAATGTCTTTGGGTCGCATGTGAAGAGCGCACGCTCCTGCACGATCAGGTTGCGCCCCAGGTCGGCAAGGAAGACAACGGGAAACTCCAGCCCCTTGGCGCTGTGAACGGTGAGCAGGCGAACGACATTTGCGGCCTCCTCCTCGGTCGGCGCATCGCCCTCGCGGTCGGTCAGACGCTCCATGTCCCGCACCCGCAGTATGAAGTCGCGCACCCCCATCGTCGAATCGCTGTTCGCCATCTGCAGCAGCTTGCGGACATTCGCGAGCCGACGCCTGCCGTCAGGTCTACATAGTAGACGGGCGTCGTACAGAGTTTGCGATATCAGCCTCTCCAGCAGATGCCCGACAGGCAGGCGATCCTCCTGCTCGCGCAGCCTGTCCGCGATCTCAACGAACCGGCGCACTTTCTGCTCTTCGCACACGGGAAGCTCAGGGTCCTCCAGAAGGCGGTAGAGCGCGGGATAGAGAGGGCCGTTCGATCTTCCGCTAGCTGTCCTCTCCTTGCCCTGACGCGCCAGATGCGCCAGCCTGGCCAGCGTGTCCATCTCTACGCCGACGAACGGTGAACGCAGGGTGGCAGCGAGCGCGACATCGTTCATCGGCGTGTCCAGCACTGTCAGCACATTGACCAGATCTCGTATCTCCGTACGGGCGTAGTAGCCGCGCCCTCCCCCGACGACATAGTAGGGAACTCCTCGCCTCGTGAACGCCTCTTCGTACTTTTGAATATCTGTGAGCGCACGGAACAGAACAGCGATATCGCGAAACGCTACTTGCTCTCCCCGTCGAGGATCCGTGTGGGCAGTCAGAACGAGCTCGCGATTTTCCACCATCCGCTCGATCCTAACTGCCAGCGCCTCCGCCTCCAGACTCACATAGTCCCGCCTGAGAATGCCGTTCGTCAGCAGCAGTTCTACGCTCGGCTGCGCTTTCGCATCGAAGCTGGCACCCGGCGTCAGCGGGACGAAGGGTGTCTCCTCATTTTGCCAGGCAGCCCTGAACACGTGCGCAACTGTCTCCAGGATTTCGGGACGAGAGCGGAAATTGGCGGCCAGTTGAACATGCCTTCCTTCTCTTCCCTCCCGATAGCGCCGCTCCAAATTTCGGAAAAGCGCAGGGTCAGCATTGCGGAATGCGTAGATGCTTTGCTGCACATCGCCCACTACGAATAGATAATTTCGTGTGACGGATGTATCCTGTTTTGCAGGCGAGTGTAGGAGCTCCAGAAGCCGCATCTGCAGCGGGTTCGTGTCCTGAAACTCATCCACCATCAGATGCATGAAGCGGCGTCGGTATCGGCGGCGCACGCCCTCCGATTCCTCCAGCAGCCGGACGCCCTGCGCCTGCAGATCATCGTTGTCGAGCATCCCGCGTTCCGCCCGCGCCAAGTCGTACTTCTCCCACACGGAGAGGGTCAGGCCCCAAAGCCTGTGGCACTGCAGAGTCGCCTCCTCCTCTTTACCCACCGTGTGCGAGAAGATGGTCTGAACGCCACTCACCAGTGCCTTCAGCCTGCCGATGATCTGAGCGAGCGCGATTCCGTTCGGCGTCGAACCGAGCATCGTTCGCGGCCCGGATAGCGCCTTATGTGCCGTCTCAAGGGCTGTCAGAGTCTCATTCAGAGACGATTCGGCGCTCTCCAGCCGCTCTCCCGCCTCCAATATCGTCTTCAGAAGCAGCTTGACAGCGCCCAGGGCCGCAGGCTGAGCCGCCTCCATAGTCAGGCGGACGGCGCGAAACTCCTCTCGTAGAGGCTCTAGCAGCGCATGCACGGGGATTTCGGAGGCGGACGAGGTCGCAGCCGGCCCTGCCAGCCAATGGCGCTCCAGTTCATGTCGGCTACGTCCAGCCCCTCGCAGCTTCGCCATCGTGCCTTCCACTGCCTCCGCGAGAGCTTGGAGCGGGTCGCCGCTGTCCCCATTCTGGCGCTCTCCCTGCCCCTTCGCCAACAGATGCATGATTTCGACATTATCCGTGAAATGAGCTTTGGCAACAGCCTGTTCAAAGCACTGCCGAAGCAGTTGTTTGGACTGTTTTTCGTCAAGAACGCGAAATTCGGGGTCTACACCGGCCTCAAACGGGTTTTCCTGGAGCAGTCTGGAGCAGAAGCCATGAATTGTGCTGATGTAGGCGGTCTCCACCTGCCTCCTTTCGTCAATGAGATTACGGCGATTCAGCTCGGCGACGATTCGAGACTTCATCTCCTTGGTGGCTTTGTCCGTGAACGTGATGACAAGGATGTTTTCCACGCCCGCGCGCTGTCCCTCGGGAAGATCGCCGCTCAGGCTCAGCGTCACGATGCGCATGAATCGCTCAACCAGCACACCTGTTTTTCCGGAGCCTGCCCCCGCCGCCACGACAACGTCCTCTCCGATCGTCTCGATTGCCTGTCGCTGCTCCGCCGTGAAGTCGTTTGCCACCGTGCTGCCTCTCTTCTCCGTCACATATTACCAGACAAATGTACCAGTTTTCATTCGCATCGTACCTGTCAAAATTATGCCACAATAGTGGAAGTTTAAGAAAGCGACGAACTGGGTGGAAGGAAGTGCAATGGGTCTGGTCTACTCGATCGTGAATCAAAAGGGCGGGGTCGGAAAGACCACTACCGCTGTCAATCTGGCCGCGTACATGGCCCTTCAGGGCGCTAAGACGCTACTCATAGACCTTGATCCGCAAGCCAACGCCACCAGCGGCCTCGGCGTAGATAAAAGCAGCGTTCAATGGTCTTCTTATGATGTGCTGATCGAAGCGAAGCAGCTGCTCGACTCCATCATGCCGACACCCATCCCCAATCTGTCACTGCTACCCGCGACCATGGATCTTGCCGCCGCGGACATCGAGCTGATGCCCCGTATTTCCCGCGAGACATGCCTGCGAGTAGCACTTCAGTCGGCCCGTACCGAGTTCGAGGTCATTCTGATCGACTCCCCGCCTTCTCTTGGCCTGCTCACGCTCAATGCGCTGGTCGCTTCGGATGCGATCATCATCCCGATTCAGACGGAATACTACGCTCTGGAGGGAATAAGCCAGTTGCTTAAGACAGTTGACCTGGTGACGCGCCACCTGAATCCCGATCTCTTCGTCGCGAAAGTCATTCTCACCATGTTTGATCACAGAACCCGGCTCGGCAACCAGGTCGTGGCGGATGTGAAGAATTTTTTTCAGGACAAAGTCTCCGAGACGCTTGTGCCGCGCAATGTCCGGCTTTCTGAAGCTCCAAGCCACGGACTTCCCATTGTGAAATACGACGCGCGCTCTCGGGGCGCCCTTGCCTATCAGTCGATTGCGAAGGAGATACTCCAAGATGGAAAAACGAGGACTCGGTAGAGGGCTTTCCGTGCTCATCCCCA
The DNA here is from genome assembly GCA_025355115.1 of Chthonomonadaceae bacterium. GTDB lineage: Bacteria > Armatimonadota > Chthonomonadetes > Chthonomonadales > Chthonomonadaceae > JANXLO01. The sequence continues at coordinate 826 of JANXLO010000593.1, read as the reverse complement.
ACGCGATGGACGAGCGGCATGAGTCTCAAGTGCGTGATATTCCGCTAGCACAGATAGTTCCCAACCCCTATCAGCCGCGCACTCTGTTCGATCCGCTGAAGCAGGAGGAGCTTGTCGCCTCGATTCGCCAGCATGGAGTGCTTCAGCCGGTGCTTGTGCGTCGAATCGGACATGAGCGCTATCAGCTTGTCGCTGGAGAGCGCCGGTTTCGCGCCGCGCAGGCAGCGGATCTGCCTTCTCTGCCTGCACTGGTCAAGGAAGTGGATGACCGCGAGCAGTTGGAGATAGCGATCATCGAGAACTTGCAGCGTGAGGACATCGGCGTCATCGAGGCGGCGCGCGCCTATCGCCGAATGATCGACGAGTTCGGAATGACTCAAGAGACAGTCTCGCAACGGGTCGCTAAAAGTCGCTCCTCTGTCGCCAACACGCTGCGCCTGTTGAATCTGCCTGTTGAGGTGCTGGACTGCATCGAGCGCGGGGAGATTTCTGAGGGTCACGCACGTGCTCTGATGATGGCGGAAGAGACTGATGATATCCTGAGCGCACTCAAGTCGGTCATAAGCCGAGGTTTGACTGTGCGCGAGACCGAAAAGCTTGCCAAAGGAATCCGTTTGGCCGCTCTCAACCCGCTTTCGCATTCATCCGTGCCTGACGATCTTCACAGAAGCGCCGCAGCATCGGCTACATCGTGTACAATGGAACCATGAACGACAAATCCGAATTCGCGATTGATAAGACAGCCTTCTCCGTAGCATCGTTGAATGAAGCCGACGATGAGGCTGTATACTGGCAATCAAAGACGCCGCAAGAGCGGCTCCATGCG
>JANXLO010000516.1 GCA_025355115.1 Chthonomonadaceae bacterium | reverse complement strand
TGCGAAGCGATGTCCGGGGCGGAGTATGCCTTCCCGGTAAGATCGTTGAAGGCGAGGCTGCCCAGCGCGCTCTTCGCGGGCGCGCTATGCTTCGCTGCGTCCTTGCTCCCGCTCGGCCCAAGGCCCAGGGAGGCGGCCGCGGTCAACGTCACCAGTCCCAGCAAGGGGATGGCAGGCAAAGAGTTGCGTATCGTGCCAAATTTCACCGGCGTTTCATCCTTTATCCGATCAGATGTTGCCGCCCGGCTGCATCTCCGTGCAGAAGGGGCGACGAATTCGGAGAGTTTTCATAATGTCACTTCTAACTACGAATGGAGTTCCCCTCCGTTTCGCAGTTTCCATCAAATGCTACTGCACGGGGGGCACGATCGCTGGCGCCTTCAGGTTGCGCTCGAAGAACTCCTCGGCGAGGAGGGCGGTTTGACCGGGTGCGGCGGGGTTCAGAAAGCCGTGCGGATACTTGTAGAACTCGATGAGCGTAACGGGAACACCGGCGGCTTTTAGGGCATCATGCAGCCGTCGGGACTGGTCGGGCGGAACGAGCATGTCGCCTGTGCCGTGCAGTATCAGAAATGGGACGGAGTCTTTGGCGACATAGATGATAGGAGAGCCGTCCTTATAGAGTTCCATTGCCTGCTCTGGCTGCTTGCCGAAGAACTGACCTAACAGGAAGAGCCCCTGCGGGCCGACTCCCGCGACGGAAGGTGCAATGGTAAAGTCGGACGGGCCGTAGAGATCGACAACGCACTGAACGCGGCTGCTGAATTTTGCGAGTGCAGGATCGCTGTTGTCGCGTGTCGCGCGAGTTCCGAGCATCGAGACAAGGTAGCCGCCCGCCGAATCGCCGAGTGCTCCAAGCCGGTCGGGATCGACATGGTAGGCAGCCGCATGAGCGCGTATCCAGCGAACGGCCCGCTGCACGTCGTCCACCGCGGCCGGATAGCGGGACTTCGGAGCGAGGCGATAGTTCAGGGAGAAGACGGCATAGCCCTTCGCCGCGAACCGGCGAGCCAACGGCGTATAGAAGCCCTTGTCGCCCGCCACGAATCCTCCGCCGTGAATCAGCACGATGCCGGGATGCTTTTGACCTGCGTCATCAGGCGTGAAAGCGTCGAGGAGCAGCTTCGTCTCCTCCACCGTTCCATACATAACGTCCTTCTCGAACTTCACCTCTCCCGCCCTCGCCGGAGCGGCAATGGAGCTTGCCAGGATCCACGTGAGGAGCAGCAGAGGGCCAAAAAGAGTGCGTATTCGCAAAACCGTTACCTCCCGAGGCAGAGCATATCGTCTTCCTCTTTATTTGAATCGTTCCATCCGCTGCAGACTGCGGATACTAGTCGAGAACTACGTCGTCTCACTCAGGGAAGCGTGACGACTCATGAGTTTAACAAGGAAGGCGGTATCCGTCAGCGCCCACTGAGAGTATACAGCTTCTGTCGCATTTTGCAAATAGACCGTTGCGCAGCGTCGACCAAATCTCTGCGGGCACCTGGCACAGACCGACACCGTACGGATGCAGGAGAATCTAATTCGTGAACCTTTCACGGCGATCTACCGACAAAAACAGTGAAGGAAGAGAGTTGCAACACTTGATTTCGACAAAATTGCGGCGATGGTGTGTCTGTACGGCTTTGGCTGCGGCCTTGAGCGCATGCGCTATCGTCGATGCGCAGGCAGACGAGCCTCCGGCCCCTGCCCTCGATGCGGCGGAAGCGGCCCTTGTAAAGATGCAGGCCGAGGATTGGCGGGAGGCCGCGGCGCAGACCCGAAAGGCGCTTCAGCAGACGCCAGATGATGCGTTGCTCGAAGTTTTAGGCGCCGCTGTTCTGCTTCATACCGGAGACGCCGCTGCCTCGCTGCCCTTTCTGCAGAGCGCTGTTGCCGTCTCTCCTGAGGACAGCCTCGCGCTGTACGCTCTGGGACTGGCGCGCCTTTCGCGTAATGAACGAGCGGCTGCTCTGGAGCTTTTCGACCGGTCGGAGCGTAACGGAGGCGACAAGACGGCGCTGCTGATCGCCCGTAGATACTCCGAATGGATTGGCGGCGCGACGGTCGCGGTGGGCGGCGCGGGACTGCCCGCGAACCTGTTGCCCGCGCAGAGCGCGCTTCAAGCGATGACGGCACTTCGACAGGGCGACCGCAAACTGGCCAGTTCGCAGATGCAGACCGCCCTCGCCGCACTGCCCGGCGATCCGATTTTGCAGAACTCAGGACTGCTGATGAGCTTCGATCCCGCCCATCCGCTCACAAGCGGCGCGGTGACGCTGGCTCCAGGCAGCCGGCCTGCCTTTCCTAAAGAGGCGGCATCTAGCGGCAGTGTGGCGCTCGTCCCAGAGGAGCCTTCCGGCTCCGTCGCGTACGTCTCGTACTCCATAGACGGTCAGGCGCAGGGGCTGGTCAGCACCCGTCCATTCTCCTATACCTGGGATACCCGCCGCGCCGCGAACGGCTGGCACGAGCTGGGAGTCACATTTTTCGACCGCGATGCCCGCGAGATGAGCCATACCACTCGCCGACTGCGCGTTTTCAACCCAACTGGCGGCGCTTCCGCTGACAGCGAACGGAGGGAGCGCCTCCGTGTCGGCCTCTGGCAGACGCTTCTGCTGCGGCCAGCCCGGCGCGAAGCCGCGTATATGCTCGGAGCTCTGAGCAGGGCAGGCGGGGACGCGAACTCTGCCCGCGGGTGGTTTCTCCGCGCCGCTGCGCTCAGCCCGAGCTTCCGCGATGTTCGATCCCAGCTCGCGGCGAGCGGAGGCGTAGGACTGGCGAAAAGCGCCGTCTTCGGCGGCCTTCCTACGGAGAAAGTGATCGCGCTCACGTTTGACGACGGTCCCAAGCCGGGACTCACCGAGCCGCTGTTGGAGATGCTGGTAAATGCCAGAGTGCCCGCGACGTTCTTTGTGATCGGGCGACATGTCATCGAGTTTCCCGAGCTTACGAAGCGGCTCTCCGACGCAGGGATGGAGATAGCCAATCACAGCTACACGCACCGCAGCCTGACGGCGCTCTCTTCGGAGGACGTGGCCCGCGAGATGCTGGAGACTCAGGCCGCGATCCTGACGGTCACGGGCAAAATGCCTGCGTATATGCGTCCGCCCGGCGGCAACTGGAACAGTGGCGTCGCGCAGATCGTGCGGCAGTGGGGGCTGACGCCTTGCATGTGGACGGTCGATGTCTACGGCTCGGAAGTGCTCGGGGCGCAGCAGGTTGCCAACGCGGTGCTGAATGAAGTGCGGCCCGGCTCCATCATCCTGATGCACAACGGCAAGCTCAGCACGCTTCAGGCGTTGCCGACCATACTGAAGGAGCTGAAGGCGCGAGGCTACTCTTTCGCGACGGTGGAGACGCTGGCTCGCCGGCGAAGCGCCGCTCAGGAGGCAGCCGCAAACTCGCAGTCCCTGCCGCATCGGGGAGAATGAGCCGGCATGATTTGAAATGAATCGGGAAATGCGTTCATTTGAGGGCTATTTTCTCGTCCGGTGCATAGACAGATGCGCCCATACCTGATATAATCTTAACAACTCTCACCGTGTTGAGACAATACTCTCCAGAAGGGAGCCTGAAAAATGTCTATTCGCAACGGTCGTCAGGGGACATTTGTCGCCCTCGGCGCACTGATGATGTTTACTTCCAGCTCGGTATTGGCCGGTCAGTCCGGAGGTTCGGAGGATCATCTGCTGGGCGTGGCCCTGCGCACTTCCACCTATCGCGACGTTCTTAAGAAATACGGTCAGCCGGACGAAGTGCAGGCCGGAGGGCCATTCCTCCCCGTGCCGCCTAAAGATGTCGCAGCGGCTCCGGGCGGCGGCAACGGCGGCTTCACAGGCGGCAAGGGTGGTCCCTCGATGCAGGGTGGCCCATCCATGCAAGGCGGCCCCTCGATGCAGGGAGGCCCGTCAATGCAGGGCGGCCCTGGCGGACGAAGCGGCGGGCCCGGCGGCGGAAGCGGCAAAAGACTGTCGAGCAGGAACGGTTTTCCCGGCAAGAATGACGGCGTCGCACCCGGCGGCACCGGTGGTCCTGCCTCGTCCGGAGGCGGCTATCCCGGCAGCCCCGGCGGAGGCGGCTATCCCGGTAGCCCCGGCGGCTATCCCGGCAGCCCTGGCGGGGGCGGCTATCCTGGAAGTCCTGGCGCTGGCGGTTACCCAGGTAGCCCAAGCGCAGGCGGATATCCCGGAAGCCCCGGCGCGGGCGGCTACCCCGGTGGAGCTCCCGGAGGCGGGAAGGGACTGCCTGGCTTCAGCGGACAGGGTGAGGGCGGAGGTCCCAGCGGCCCCAGTGGCCCCGGCGGCGGCTTGCCTGGCGCGAGTGGTGAAGGCGGCGGCGATCAGGCCGAAGGCCCCGCAACCGAAACCACCTGGTGGTACCACAACAAACTCAAGGGCTACCATATGTCCTTTCTGTTCAATAAAAACGGCAAAGTCATTCAGATTCAAGAGTACGGCGTCGCGTCTCTCCATGCCGGCAGAACTCGACAGGGCATCATGCTCGGCTCGAATATGACGCAAGTCCTGGGCCGCTATGGCTGGAGCAACGACGGCGCTCACGACGGCGAGAACGTCATTATGCGCTACGGCGAGTCAGACAAAGTCGCGTTCCAGATGGTAAAGAACAAAGTGCTCGGCATCACTGTCGCGGTGGGCCACTAGTCCGTCACCCGTAGAAATCGTTCCCGGGCTGTCGTCAACCGGAGACATCGAGGAGATCGTTATGCGAAGAGGAATGGGATTGATGGCCGGCATGGTCGCGGCGTGCAGCCTGCTGGCCCTCACGCCAAAGCCGTCGCAGGCTGCGGGTGTAGAGAAAAGCCTGCTCGGAGTGCGCATCCTGCAGACCTATCGTGAAGTGCTCAAAGCCTATGGTGCTCCCACACGGGTCTATCGGCTTAACGAAACTGTTTTGGTCACGGAGTCCGTAAATGCGGACGGCGATCTTACTGGCGGCATTCGCAGCCTGGGAGAGGGCAGCTCCTCCAGCGGCGGAGGCCCATCGGGGTCCGGTGGCGGGCCCTCGATGCCCGGCGGCTCGCGCGGCGGCAGTCCCTCTATGCAGGGCGGGCCATCCATGCAGGGCGGACCAGCGATGCCCGGCGGCAAAGGCGGCGGTAGTCCCTACGGCGGCAGCGGCGGCGGGCCCTCCATGCCAGGCGGGGGAGGCATAGGCAGCGGCTCAGGAGATGAGAGCAGCACGACGTTCGGGCAGTCAGGCGGCTACATCTGGGTCTACTACTATCCCAAAACCGAGCGTCTCTATCTGTTCATATTCAATGCGCCGGGACGCCTGCTCGTCACCTTCGAGCGCGGCCAGTACGGCGGCGGCGCGACGTCAAGAGGAATCGCCCTCGGCTCCTCGCTGGCCTCGGTCTATGCCACTTACGGCTGGCCCGACAACATCGAAGAGCAAGGCCCTGGCTTCGTGATGAACTACAGCCAGAAGAACCACCTCATGGTCGCAGTGTTGAACGGCAAAGTCGTAGGACTCGCAGTCAGCCTGTTCGAGCTTCCCAAACTCCGCATGCTCGCCATCAATGAGGCAAGCGGAGGCGGAGGCGGAACTGGAAGCGGCGGAGGACCGAGCGGCGGCGGAGGCGGCCGCAAGGGCGGCTCGCCATCGACAGGAGCCAGAGACGAATAGTCTTCCAGCATCTGCCGTGCTTTCTTCTGTTCCACTTCTCCCCCTTCTCTGCATGCAAATGCGACAGTGAAGGGGGAGATTCGTTTTGGTGAGCAGTGAGGAAATCTATGGCGCGGATCCCGACTAACTGACCGCCTGCAATCGAGAAATCGAAAATGCAAGGGGAACAGGGTAAAATTAAGCTGAACTATCGGTCATAAGCCGCTCACGCCCAGTCCCAAAAGGAGACACGAGTTGAAGCCTTCCAGAATCCCGCCCGCCGCCATTGGCACGACTGCACTGTTACTGCTTGCTGGGACGGCCGTGCTGCCGACAATTTCAAATGCACAGAACAATCCTTTCAAGCCGCCGCGTGCTACCGTCCACTACGTCCGCACACGGGATTATCATGTGCGCGACCTAAAATTGATCTTCAATGTCGATGCGAAGGCTCATTCCGCGCATGGCGTGGTCACCAACAGCCTTGCGCCGCTTCGCGATGGGCTGGCCAGCATAATTTTGGACGCTGGCAGCAATCTTAAAATCCTTGCCTGCAAGATCAACGGTGCGGACGCCAAATTCACGCATGCCTCCGAAAAATTGACGATTCAGCCGAACTCCCCGCTTGTGCGCGGGAAAGAGGTCGCTGTCGAAGTGACCTACGATATGCCTGGGAATGGCCCCGGCGGCGGCCCGAACGGGGCAGAGGGGGTCCACTGGATCGATCCGGCCCCCGCTCATCCCGACCGCTCCGCCGAGATGTGGACGCAGGGAGAGACGGACGGCAATCATCACTGGGTGCCCTGCTACGACGCCCCGAACGACAAATGCACCTCCGAAACCATCACCACAGTTCCCGAGAACTGGGAGGTGATTGGCAACGGCACACAGGGGCCGACCACCCGCGACGCGGCAAAGCACACCAGGACGTTTCGCTGGAAAATGACGCAGCCTCACTCCACCTATCTCCTCTCACTCGTCGCTGGCGAGCTCGATATACGCAAAGACACCTGGGCGGGGATTCCCCTCTACTATGTCGTGCCGAAAGGCAAAGGCGATCTGGCGAAGTCGACATTTGGCAACACGCCGGATATGCTCTCCTTCTTCTCCAACTCTCTTGGCGTCAAGTACGCTTGGCCGAAATACGCGCAGTGCGCCGTCTTTGAGTTCCCCGGCGGCATGGAGAACGTCAGCGCGACCACGCTGGGCGTCTACGCGCTCAGCGATTCCCGCAACGGCCTCTGGCCCGCCTCCAGCCTCACCTCGCATGAGCTTGCGCATCAGTGGTTCGGCGATCTCGTGACCTGCAAGGAGTGGGGTGACATCTGGCTCAACGAGAGCTTCGCCACCTTCTTCGAGATGTACTACGAGGAGCATCTGCGCGGAAAGGAGACCTACGACAGCGAAGTGGAGGGCAACACCAACGCCTATAAGTTCTCCGCCCGCCGCACACTGCATCCGCTATCGACCATCCTCTACCCCTCCAACGATGCGATGTTTGATCAGGGACACACCTACGCGAAGGGCGGCGTCATTCTGCACATGCTGCGCAGGCAGATGGGCGACGCCGATTTTTTCCGTGGGCTGGGCCACTACCTTCGCGTGAACGCCTATAAGCCTGTAGACACGCATGACCTCATCCAGGCACTGCAGGAGGAGACCGGTCAGAGCCTCGAGGCTTTCTTCGATCAGTGGGTATTCAAGCCCGGCATACCTGTTCTCGACTTCTCCTGGACTTACGACGAGGGTCGAAAAGAGGTCGTTGCGCACGTTAAGCAGACGCAGGACACCTCCGATGGAGTGCCGGTCTACAGCCTGCCGCTCACTTTCGGGCTGCTTCGTGAAGGCTCGACCGGCAATATGGAACGGATAAAAGCTTCACTGAGTTCGACGGATCAGGAGTTCCGTTTCCCCGCCGCCGTCAAGCCAAACGCTGTGATGATCGATCCTGACCACGATCTGCTGAAGGACTTGACTAAGAAAACGTTCGAGACCGCAGAGCTCCCGACAGTCATTCGTTACGCCCCCTCACATCTCGATCGCCGTACGGCTCTGGCGCAACTGATCCCCACAGGCATGACGCCAGATGTGGCTGACGTCAAGCTCCTGACCGATGTGCTGAAGTCTGAGCCCAGCGACGCGGTTGGATCCGCGATAATCACTGCACTGGCAGGGCTGAAGCAGGAGTCCCTTCGCGACGTGTTCCGTGGGGAGCTGAAGTCGAAGCTCAACGGCCGACGCCTGGCCGCGATAAACGCGCTGTCACAGCTGCCGGTCACGAAGGAGGACAATGCCCTCCTTCGCGCCATAGCCATAAGCGACACCGAAAACTATACGGCGGTGGAGTCCGCGCTGAGTGCGCTCGGCAGAATGGATGTGGCAGGAAACGCCGACGTGTT
>JANXLO010000152.1 GCA_025355115.1 Chthonomonadaceae bacterium | reverse complement strand
CGCTGACGGCCAAATCGATTGCGGAAGAGGCCGGCGTGGACGACTTTCTGGCGGAGGCGACCCCGGAAGCCAAGATGGCCCTCATCAAAGAGGAGCAGCAGGGCGGCAAACTGGTCGCCATGACGGGCGACGGAACCAACGACGCCCCCGCTCTGGCGCAGGCGGATGTCGGCGTTGCGATGAACACCGGGACGCAGGCGGCGAAGGAGGCGGGGAACATGGTCGATCTCGACAGCAACCCCACCAAGCTGATCGAGATCGTGGAGATCGGCAAGCAGCTGCTGATGACGCGCGGCGCGCTGACGACGTTCAGCATCGCCAACGACGTCGCGAAGTACTTCGCGATCATCCCCGCGATGTTCGCCACGACCTATCCGGCGCTCAGCTCTCTCAACTTTCTGCGCCTGACTAACCCGCAGACGACCCCATTCTCGGCGGTGCTGGCGGCGGTCATCTTCAACGCGATCATCATCATCGCCCTGATCCCGCTGGCTCTCCGCGGCGTCTCATACAGGCCGATGGGCGCGGGGGCCGTCCTGCGCCGCAACCTGATGATTTATGGGGTCGGCGGGATACTCGTGCCCTTCCCCGGCATCGCCGCCCTCGACTGGCTGCTTACGCATCTGCATCTTGCCTGAATGCCGCATCCGCCGCATTGCCCCATTCCAGGCGATGCGCCAGGGAGAATTTGAAATGTTGACGCAACTTCGCGCCTCGATCGTGAGCGTACTGGTTATTACGGCCCTGTTCGGCCTGCTCTTCCCGCTCGTCATCTTCGGCCTGGGCAAAGCCATCTTTCCGCGTCAGGCCGAAGGCAGCCTGATCCGGGTGAACGGGCAGGTGGTGGGGTCGGAGCTGATCGGGCAGAGCTTCGCCGCCCCTGGCTACTTTCATACGCGCCCCGCGGCGAACGGCTACGACGGCGCGAACTCCGGCGGGACGAACCTGGCGCCGACCAGCAAAAAGCTGATGGAGGGAATCCACAGCGGCAAGAAGGACGATCCCGGCGACTTCGACGGAATGAAGGATCTCGCGGCCGCATACCGCAAAGAGAACGTGCAGGCGGACGGGAATCCCCTTCCGTCCACCGTCGCTCTGCCCGCCGATGCGGTGACTCGCTCCGCCAGCGGCCTCGATCCTGAGGTCAGCCCCGCGAACGCCGACTTGCAGGTCTATCGTGTCGCAAAGGCGCGCGGCACGACCCCGGAGAAGGTTCGCCATCTCGTCGCGGAGAATACGAAGGGACGAACCCTCGGAGTGCTGGGCGAGCCTCGCGTGAATGTCCTCAAGCTGAATCTCGCACTGGACAGCGCGGCCCCCATCAAGAGATAGCGATGCAGAGCGCGATTTTGGCCATCCTCCTCATAGGCCACCCCCCGCTCTGCAAGCCGACGAGGGCGTTGAACATCTGTCCGAGCGGGGGTTTTCTCTTTCGCCCTCCCAGGAGCCTGTGCCATGCGCGATCTGCGGGTCCAACTGTTCGTGAGTCATCTGGCGCTGGCGGGCCTGATGCTGGCGGTGATGATCGGTGCCGTCGTCAGCTTCTTTCATCTGGGCCGCTCGATCGACCGAATCTTGAAGGACAACTACGCCAGCGTCATCGTGGCGCAGGACATGAAGGAGACTCTGGAGCGGCAGGACAGCGCCGCGACCTTCTATCTCGAGGGCAGAGTGCGGGAGGCTCGGGAGCAGTACCGGCTGAACCGACCGCTCTTCGAGAAGGCGTACAGCTATGAGACGCACAACATAACAGAGCCTGGGGAGCAGGAGATGGCCGACGACATCGGATTGAGCTACACTCCCTACCGCGAGGGTCTGGCGCGTCTGCTCGAGGCCAGTCCTCCCCTTTCGACTCAAGCGGCGCACGCTCTCTACGTGCAGTCGCTGCTGCCTAAGTTCCTGCACTTGAAGGCGCAGGCGCAGGCCATCCTGGAAGTGAATCAGAAAGCGATATTACGGGCCAACGGCGAAGCGAAGGCCGAGGCAAGGGTCGCCTCCTACACCGGCATGGCCGTCACGGCAGGCGCATTCCTGCTCGCTCTCTTCTTCGCGATATGGACGATACGGGCAGCGCTGGACCCGCTGAGGACGCTCGCCCGGCAGGCCGAGGAGATCGGTCGCGGGCATTTGAACCAGCGGATCGATTTGAACCGCACGGACGAGATCGGGGCGCTCGCGGTGTCGTTCAACCGGATGGCGGAGAAGCTGCGGGAAGCCCGACGGCAGGAGGAAACGCGTCTGCGCCGGGCGGAGAGAATGTCGGACGCCGCCCTCGAAAACCTCTATGATCCGGTCATCGTGACCGACGCGCAGGGGCGGATCGTGCATCTCAACAAGTCGGCGGAGGGGCTGTTCGGAGCGGCAGCGGGAATGGCGGGATCGCCCATAGCCGCCGTCTCGGACGCGCGTATCGTCGAGGCGGTGAACCGCGCGATCCAGCAAGATAGCATCTCCGCGGCGGAGGACGAGGCGGGGTACATTCCCATGACGGTTGGAGAGGCGCAGCGCACCTATCGCCTGCGGGTCACCCCCATGCGCGACGAGGAGAGCAATTTGCTGGGAGCCGTGGCTGTTCTGGAGGACATCACGCATCTGAGGGAGCTCGACAGGCTGAAGACAGAGTTCATCGGTGTTGCCTCGCACGAGTTGCGGACACCTGTCACCTCGCTTCAGCTCTCCGTGCAGCTACTGGAGGAGGGCGCGTTGGGCGAGCTGTCGGCGGGCCAGCGTGAAGTAGTGGCTGCACAGAGGGAGGATCTCCAGAGGCTGGAGCGCATGATGCGAGACCTGCTCGATATGACTCGGCTGGAGGCAGGCGTCACTCCGCCGCGCATTGAGATAGTAGCCCCATCAGACATGATGGCGGCGTCGGCACAGGCAGTGGCGCTGCAGGCTGAGGCCAGACAGATCACCCTGAGAACCGAGGCTTCTGGAGACCTGCCGTTGGTGCGAGCAGACGCGGGGCAGATAAACCGGGTGCTGCTGAACCTGCTCAACAATGCCATACGGCATACTCCTCCGGGCGGCAGCGTCGTCCTGCTCGCACACGCTGAGGACGCGAATGTCGTCTTCACTGTCCAAGACACAGGCAGCGGGATCCCGGAGGAGCATCTGGCGCAGATTTTCGAGCGGTTCGCGCAAGTACCCGGAGCCACCGGCGGCGGAGCGGGGCTTGGCCTTGCGATCGCAAGGACGATAGTGGAGGCGCACGGCGGGACGATCGGCGCGAGCAATCTGCCCGAGCGCGGCAGCAGGTTCAGGTTCAATCTGCCCGTCGCGGGCTAGAAAGGCAACAGAGATGGCAAACATCCTCGTTGTGGATGATGAGAACAATATCCGCCTGACGATACGGCTGACGCTTCAGCACAGCGGGCATACGGTGCAGACCGCGGCGGACGGGATCGAGGGGCTCGAACGGTTCGGCAACGGGCTGGAGTGGGACCTCGTCCTGCTCGACCAGCGGATGCCGGGCATGGAGGGGCTGGAGGTTCTGCGCGAAATTCGCAGGCGGGATCCGCTGGCCAACGTCGTCATGGCGACTGCGTTCGGGACAATCGACCTTGCGGTGGAGGCGATGAAGGTGGGGGCGACCGATTTTCTCCGCAAGCCTTTCACGGCGGAGACCCTGCGCGGCGCGGTGCAGGCCGCGCTGGCCCCGCCCGCTCCCGTGTTTCCGCCTTCGCAGATGTCGTTCGGGCTGACGACGATCAACGGATATCGGCTCGAATCTCGGCCCGCCGTTACGGGCCGCGCGGGCAGCGAACTGCGCTTTCTCTATCGAGTCACCAGTCCGACAGGTGAGCACCACGACTGCACCGTCGTGCTCGAATCGCTCCTGGTCGAGCTGGTGAAGGCGCACACCGACAGGGAGAGCCTGCCGGGCGGCGACCGCTTCTGGCACGCGCTTGGAGAAGAGTGCTTGGCCAACTATCTCTGGCAGAACGCCGACTTTCCTCTGACCTACGAGCTGTCGGTGAGCGAGCTCACGAGCGGTCTGCGCCGCTGGATCGAGGCGGTTCTGGCGGTGCCGGCATAGGAGCGCATCGCATGAAGAAGCACAAGGAAGCCGAGCGTCGCCCCACGCCGGAGGAGCTGCTGGCGCAGGTCAATCGCGAGGAGCGGCAGCGCAATCGCGGGCGGCTGAAGGTCTTTCTGGGCTTCGCGGCGGGCGTCGGCAAGACGTACGAGATGCTGTGCGAAGCCAACCGCCGCAAACAGCGCGGGCAGGACGTGATCATTGGCTACATCGAGACGCATCGCCGCAAAGGCACGGAGGAGCAGCTTGGCGAACTGGAGATCATCCCCCGCAAGCAGCTACTCTATCGAGGGACCACGCTGGAGGAGATGGACACGGAAGCCATTCTGCTGCGGCATCCGCACACCGTGCTAGTCGATGAGTTCGCGCACACCAACGCGCCCGGCTCCGCTCGAGAGAAGCGCTGGCAGGATGTGGAGGCGCTGCTCGAAGCGGGCATCAACGTCCTGACCACCCTGAATGTTCAGCACTTCGAGAGCCTGAACGACACGGTGCAGGGGATCACGGGGGTGCGGGTGCGGGAGACGGTGCCGGATCGGATCGTGCGGGAGGCAGACGAGGTCAAGATGGTCGACATCACGCCTCGCGCCCTGATCCACCGCCTGGAGCGCGGGGACATCTACACTCCCGACAAGGTTCAGCAGGCCCTCTCCAACTGGTTCCGCGAGGGCAATCTGAGCGCGCTGCGTGAGATCGCCTTACGGGAGATCGCGCAGGAGGTGGAGGACGATGTCTCCGCCTACCGCAAAGAGAAGCACGTCACGGCTCCCTGGAACACGCAGGATCGGATCATGGTCTGCATCGGCCCGGATCAGTCCTCGATGCGGCTCATCCGGCGGGGATGGCGCATCGCGCATCGCCTTCACGCCGAGATCGTTGCGGTCTTCGTCGAGAGTCGCCCACTGACCGA
>JANXLO010000460.1 GCA_025355115.1 Chthonomonadaceae bacterium | reverse complement strand
CTATTTGTGGGCACGGCGCGCGACGTCTCCAATCAGCTACGCCGCGGCCAGACAGCCGATCTGCGTGTGCCCTCGACGTGGCAGGTGCCCGGCTATCCGAACATCCACGTGACGCGCCCTCTGAAGTTTCTGCCCAACTCGATCCCTGCTGCACGGCGGTTCAACGAGTGGATGTATCGCTGCCACACGGCGCGGGTAGCCCGCCAACTCGGTTTCCTTGCTCCCACGCTATGGCTCAACCCCCACTACGCGGTGCATATGGTCGGCAAAATGAGCGAAGACTGCACGATCTACGACATCACGGATGACTGGATCACCCTCACGCAGTCCGAATCTCTCACCCGCCTCATAACGGAGCAGGATAAAGAACTTTGCCGGGTAGCTGATGCCGTGATCGTCTGCTCTCAGAAGCTGTACGACATTAAGCGGCAACTGGCACGGAATTTGCATCTTATACCCAATGGGGTGGATGCCGCCCACTACCGATGTGTACTGGACGACACGGGGCCTTTGCCGGACGAGGCAGCCGACTGGCCTCATCCCGTCTATGGCTACACGGGCACCATCCATCCGGATCGCGTCGATGTTGGGCTGGTCGAGCGGCTCGCAAAAAGGCTCACCGCCGGCTGCTTTGCGCTGGTTGGCCCTGGTTTTCTGCCAGATCCCGATCGCGACCGGCTGTTGGCGACCGGGAAGGTGTTCTTCACTGGCCCGGTGCCTTATCAGCGGCTGCCGCAGTTCATGCGGGCGTTCGATGTCTGCATTACGCCGCACATGGTCACGCCCTTCACCGAGAGCCTGAACCCCATCAAGCTGTGGGAGTATCTCGCTGCCGGGAAGCCTATCGTATCGACCGATATCGCGGGATTTCGCGATTTCCCGTCCCTTGTTCGTATCGCCGCCGATGAGGATTCCTTTCTTGCGGCGCTTCAAGAGGCCATCCACGAGTCTCCAGAGGCTGGTGAGGCTCGGCGCTCGGAGGCCTTGAGGCATTCATGGGATGCACGAGTAGATCAGATACTGGAAGTCGTTGCCAGGTGCAGGAATTCTCCTTCGAGAGAGTTATAGGGTAAAATGTGAGCATAGCAGCGGTGCGCACGGTCGGACCGAGGCGCGCCGTCTGCATCCGTTTGACAGAAAAGAGGAGCTGGCGCTCATGAAGGTACTCGTGACGGGCGGAGCAGGTTTCATTGGATCCCATCTGGTGGATGCACTGCTGGAGCACGGGCATTCGGTGAGAGTGCTGGACAGTCTCGATCCACAGGTGCATGGCACGACTGATTCGCCGCCGGCCTATCTAAGCACAGATATTGAATTTCAGAAGGGCGACGTGCGGGATCGCGCCGCCGTAGACAAAGCTCTGGATGGCATCGAGGTCGTCTATCACCAGGCCGCAGCGGTTGGGGTGGGGCAGTCGATGTACGACATCGTGCGCTACATGGACATCAACACC
>JANXLO010000454.1 GCA_025355115.1 Chthonomonadaceae bacterium | reverse complement strand
GGTATTTTGGCGCACTGCCCACCAGCGTCAGCGCATACAGCTCTCTTCTAGGCTGGAAGGACGGACGCACGGTGCCGGATACCGTGCAGGCTATCTTCGACTACCCGAATGGCGTACGATATGCCTACGACGCGACACTGGGCATGAGTGCGGTCACTTTGCGCTGAAATGCAGGTGTGTTGAAACTGTCGCAAACGGCCACGACCGGGGCGCTTTCGGCCCCCATCTTGGCGAGGGATGTCATGATATTGCGGCCTTGAAAGCTCGCCCCGATGACCGCGACTCTGACTGGTGGCCCAGCCTTCTTGTCGTCCTTCTTGGGATCGGCCGTTTCGGCACGAAGCTCGCGGGCGCTCGAGCCGAGAGCCAGCACCATGGAGGCAGCAGAAGCGTCTCGGAAAAAATCTCTACGGTTCATATACAGTTCTTTCTGTAGGGAGCCTGCCTAGCTCGTGCCAGCAGGGGAGTTCAGCAGAAAAGCGATGGACTGCTTATCTAATTGAACGCACACTCATCTCCAGCGTTATGGCGGCGTCTGCACTGCAGCACGTACTCTCTATTTTACCATTTTTCCAGGGGTTTCGCTGAGCGAATTTCAGCCGATCACCCTACTCGAGCGGCTGCACTACGCCGCTTAGAATCCCGCCCAAATGACCCGTCAGTGCGATCAGGATGAATGCAATCAACCCCAAAACGAAGTACGTTCGAGTGATGACAGAAGTTGGCCTCTTCATCAACCGTGAACGAATAGACCAGAGCGCGAATAGCAGGCCAGACGTCACAATCCCGAGAATGAGATGCAGCCGGAGATTGCCCTTCAGCTCTGCTCCATGGTAGAGGAGCTGCCATGCGATCAAGCCGGAGATGACCGCAAGTAAAGCCCCAAATGCGGCCAAAATAAGGTTGATATGCGCTGTGGTGCGGAGGGTCTCGTTCTTCCTCCAAGTGCCGATGAAATCCAGAAGCAGACTGACCATGAACAGCGCAATTGGGAAATGAACGATGACAGGATGCTGCGCGCTTCGGGCCAGGAGTGCCGTCTTCACATCGAATGGGCTGAGCTCCCCCTCGGCCTTCACTTCCCGTGCAGCCATGGTCGGCTTCTTGGAGGGATGACTGGTCGCGTCTCCGGGCAGGGTGTCCGCCTTGAACTCATCGATGTCAGCGAAGCCATCGCCATCAGAATCCTTTTCGTCCATTGAGTGAAGAATCTCAGTCGACAGCGTCCTGGTTCTAGCCGCTTTCAAAAATGTCTTGATGTCAGATCCGTAAGGGTTCAGTTCTCCCCCGCCGCCGGGATCGGCATGACAGACACCGCATTTTTTGGTGTCTATCGTCCCATTGTTTTTCACCTTGTAGGTGGATTTGACAAGCGGGAGAAACTGCGGAAAGGCGCCGGAAGGGAGTGAGTAAAGAATTGAGAACAGAAGTGCGCAGGGAAGCGAGAGTTTGCTGAGGTTCACGAGAGCCGGATAGAAGTACGATTTCTGCAAAATATTAACCTTCACACAGTGCGATGATGGGCTGGAAGTGCTGCTGGACTGGCCCTCGTCCATGCTCTCCCTGAGATTTTAGACGATATGTTACAGTAAAGGTTGCGCGTTTGAAGCGAGTTGGGGAATGGCGATCTCAGGCTATCGCGTCTGAGGACTCAGGTCCCACCACACATGAGGCAATCTGCCTGGCTCGAAATACAGTCGCGCGGTAAAAAGCCTGCCGATCCTGCTGATGCAGTGTCGGCAGGCCATCAGTTAGGATAGCGAGTGTACGCTACTTGACACGCCTTGCGCCGCGGAAAGCGCTGCTATAGTAGCCGGAGCTGAGGCTGTCCATGCGCACACCGCCCGCTCGACGGCTGGATGCGTGCACGAACTTGCCATTGCCAGCATAGATTCCGACATGAGAAATGCCGGGCGTGACGGTATGGAAGAAGACTAGGTCACCGGGCTTCATCGCCCCTTTGGACACGCTCTGCCCCGAATGGAACTGCTCCTTCGCGCAGCGCGGCAGTGAAACTCCCCCTCTTCCGTAGACAAAGCGTGTGAAGCCTGAGCAGTCGAACGAGCCGCCTCCGGTAGAACCGTATCGGTAGGGTGTGCCGCGATAGGCGATGGCGGTGCGAACCAGACTGCTGTCGGTGTTGGGGCGGCTAGCTTCGCCGACGTAGTGGTGGCCGTGTTTCGCATTGTGCGCGATTTTCGTGTGGCGGTGGCTGGCGGAGGCTAATGAGTGGGAGGGGTGATGCTTGGCGGAGTGCGCGAGCTTCAGCGCATGTTTTTTAGCGGACAGCTTGGCCAACAGCCGAACCATGTGCTGATGATGTGCTCGACGGGCGGCTGCCTGCGCTCCAACCTTCGAATGAGAGTGTGCGGAGGACCTGCCTGAGGCAACCCCGCCGTGCGCGTATTTAAGAAAATCATGACGCACCCAGCCGGTTTGCCCGCTGTTCAGAGTGACATGCGCCCAGCCGTCCCGCTCGCCAGAGACGATCATCTTCTGACCCATAATGCAGGAGTCGATCCGATGGAACGTCTCCCCCGGCCCACGGCGAACGCTGACTTTATCGCCTCGGGAGTAGGCAGTCTTGTGGGCAATCGAAGCGACGCTAATTTTACGCGAGGAGGCGGGGATCGTCAGATGGTGGCCGTCCGGAACGCAGTCCATGTCGATTCCGGGATTCGCGAGGGCTATCGCGTGGACAGTGATATGATGCTTGCGAGCGATCGCAGCGACGGTCTCGCCATGCTTGAGCTTGTGGGTTTGAGAGGCCTCAGCCTTGCTTCCGGCGTAGGATGCTATAAGCGCGGAAGCGGATGCCGTGACACACAGGGGTGCCCAGCGAAGTCCTTTGCCGTTCATCGCGGTCTGTCCTTCCATCTCACGGCTCGACGAGGAGAATATATGCCCGTTCGTTGACGGGAATCGTCGGTCGGATAAGCGCAATTGATCTGATGCTGAGAAAACAACGGCATGCGCGTGGTTCAGTAGGTGTGCATTTCGTCTTTTGGTGTCACGCGGCGAAATGTGAAACCTGACAGGCTGTCTGCTGCAACCATACTAACCGATTCGACAAGGAGTTGTCAACCCTATTTTTGGCAATAATCAAGTTTTTTTGTGTTGTTTGCATGAATGCGCGTCACGCAGACCCAAGATTGGCGTACTCTCTTTCTGCTTGACCCTCCTCTTCAGGTGTGATATACTGTTGATGACGCAGTTCCGCCGGTGAAGAGGGCACTGCTTCTGCCGGGAAACTGAGTTTGGAGCGAGCGACAATGGGGGCACATCTGCCTTTCAGTCTGTTATGGAAAAGTGATCTCTGGCAGGGAGTGCTGGATGTCCTCGTCGTCGCCTATCTGCTCTATCGGCTGTTGTTGCTGGTGCGCGGAACGCGTGCAATGCAGATTTTGGGCGGCCTCGGCACGCTGCTTCTGGCGCTCTACCTGAGCGACAAGCTTCACCTCGACACCCTCAACTGGCTCCTCCGGCAAATCGTCCCTCTCGGCCCGGTCGCCATCGTCATTCTCTTCTATCCCGAGCTGCGGCATGCCCTCGAGGAGTTCGGGCCACGATTCTGGAGCCGGGGGCTCAGTCTGCTGAACCGCGAGGACGTCAGTGAAATGCTGCTGGCCGTTGTCCACTCAGTCACGCTACTCTCCGCAAAGCGGATGGGAGCGCTGATCGTTTTTGAGCGCCAGACAGGACTGGACGAGGTCATTCAGACCGGCGTATTGCTGGATGCGGTCGTCACTGTCGAGCTGCTGGATACCATTTTCTATAAAGGCTCGGCTCTGCACGATGGCGCGCTTATCATAAGACATGGCAAAGTTGTGGCTGCGGGGTGCATCCTCCCACTGACGGATCGTCCCAAGCTGGATGCCGCCGTCCATACCCGGCATAAAGCCGCGCTAGGGATGTCAGAAAACAGTGATGCCGTCGTGGTCGTCGTAAGCGAAGAGACGGGAACAGTTTCCATCGCGCTGGACGGAAAGCTGATTCGCGGGCTTCGTGAAGAGGTTCTCCGAGAGAGATTGACCGCCCTGATTCAGCCGACCGAGCGGCTCGGCGTCAAGCGCAAGGCGGCGGCATGAAGGAGCGGCGATGAGTCTGACAAGCCTCCCGACCGAGAGAAAAAAGGCACTCGAACGTCAGAAGCTCGCCATCACCACTCGGATTCGACGCAATTTCTGGCTCAAGTTCATCTCCCTCGCGACCGCTGTCACCCTCTACTTCTATGTCCAGGCTGAACGCAACCCCAACGTGACTCACCCCTTTACCACTCCCGTATTCATCGAGCACCGGCCGGAGATGGTGGAGGTGCAGGCGGACGTTCAAAAAGTCAAGGTCAATATCTCCGGGCCGCGTTCCGTGCTGGATGTGCTGAAGGAGAACGAGATCCGCGTTAGCGCGGACTTCACCGGCACTCCCGTAGACAAAGTCTCTCAGCAGAGACTGAGGTGCCACTACGACCTCATCGGCGCCGCGCTCGAGCATCGTGCCGAGATAAGCTTCGATCCACCGGAGCCCGCTCGAGTTACCGTCATGGTCTTTCCCCGCAAAACGATGCTGATGAGCGTCAGCGTCCACTATCTCCGCGAAGCGCCCGCCGGCTTCCGCTACAGCCCTGCCGAAGTCAGCCCGCAGAAGGTCAAAGTTTCAGGTCGCCTGGATCGCATGGATAGGATCGAGCGTCTGGTAGTAAATGCGGTCGGCGGCGAGTCGGGCGTGAGCATAGAGGGGGACTTTGCGGTATCGGCGAGGGATGCAAACGGCAACCCGGTCGAGGAGGTGACTCTGACGCCACCCAGCGTTCATGTCACCATACCGCTGGCCGAGGAGCCCTACTCCAAGATAGTAAGCATCAGTCCGGACATACACGGCTCGCCGCTTGCAGGCTACACTCTCGACGACGTGCAGCCGACCCCCATGCAGGTTCGAATCATAGGGACGCCCGCGCAGGTCACCCGCATCGCGACGATCCTCACCGGTGCGATCTCCATCAAAGATCGAATGGCGGATCTCGAGACCGATGCCCCTCTCATCATCCCTATCGGCATCACCGTTCGTGCGCTTGACAACACTCCGGTTCAGAAAGTCCATGTGCGCGTCAGCCTGAAGCGCCTGAGCACGCCCATCGTGCAGCCAACCATCCCCGAACCCGTAATTCCGATCCCAAAGCCATAGGTGCGGCACGAGCTATCTGGAGACGTTCAGGCAGGCGGTGGTCGGACGGAAATAACTACGTCTGAGAACAACTTGGCGTCAGTTGTCAAAGGACGCGGGAGTAGGCTTAAAATTAGGAAGCGCGGTCAGGGAAAACCGCGCCATGTGGGTTTTCGTTTTCGAGAAGGGGGCGACTATGGAGATGACGCCCTGCATGGTCGCATCGAAGTAGATGACGCTTACAAGAAATTTGCCGACAGGTATCCCGCCGTGAACGAACCGGTAGTCCGGCAGCAGCAGAAGCTTCACCAGGGAGACGTCCAGATCCAGCTTTGTCACCGTTTTGCAGACCTCCGCCATGATGG
>JANXLO010000452.1 GCA_025355115.1 Chthonomonadaceae bacterium | reverse complement strand
AGGCACCTTGCTGGCGTATCAACCCAGGTGAACTTGCTAATCGTAGTCCGAACCTTCTCGATCTCCGCTTCGTTAAGGCTCGTTCCGGTCGTTCCGGATGCCATCAGATTGGTGATGTCCTGCCGATGAGGGAGTCCCATTCCATGTCCAAGCTCGTGTGCAGACACACGCGGCAACGGCTCATCGATGCCGCCAGGTACGGGTCGGAGTCTTGCGGTCTCCTTGACGAAGATGGACTCGCGTCCCATAAAGATTCCGTTGGGAAGCATGCTGCCCATGTAGTAGATATGGTACATCGCCCCCACTCGCGTCTCAGGCGGGCGAAGACCCTGCAGTGCATCGAGTGGCAACGTGACGTCCTGTTCATGCCCGGCAAGCCCGACGGGCTTCTCGCTGATGATGCTTTCAATCTGTAGATGAACTCCGGCTTGGTGCCAGATGCCATTCGCTTTTCGAAATATTCGGACGACATCAGCCTCCGTCAATTTTGTGCTGGCCGCGGGAACCTCTTTCTCGCGAAGGAGGTGAACGCGCACGGGCACAATCCGGTACTCCGCATAGCTCCAAATTTTAGGCTTCGGATCAGGGTGAGGGGCGGCTGGCGGAATAGCCGTCTGCCCGCATACGATGACCGTCAACAGCAGAAGGACTTTCGGCAAAGAGTTTAGTAGCATGAAACTGCCTTTCGGATAAGCTCAGCTCTGGGTCGCATGAAAAGCCCTGAAGCCGCGCACCATGAGCCCGCGTTGATTCTCTTTTTTTGCCTGCTCAGCGCGCTTCTCATTCTCCGCGCGATTTTCAGTCGTAGTGCCCGAGATGACTACGTAGTCCTCCGCCGCTCGATAACGATTGATGAACACCGGACGCGGGCTGGGTGAGTTGTTCTCCTTCGAGCCATGAATGGTCTTCACGTGAAAGAAAATCGAATCTCCTGCTTCGCCAGTGATAGGCATGGCCCTTTCCCACGGCCACTCATCGGAATTCAGCCCCAGATGTGAAAAAGTATCGACATGTTGAAGCGAGCCGTAGCGGTGTGAGCCCGGCACGACGTGCAAAGCCCCATTGACGAGATCGGTGTCAACGGCATAGCTGAGCATTCCACAAGGGCCTTCGAACTTGTGCTCAAAGTAGGCGCTGTCCTGATGCAGGTTCTTTGGATGTCCACCGACGGCCTCTTTATAGAGGCACTGGCCGTTCAAGAACAGCTCGATATTCGGGCCGAGAATTGCCTCGACAAGATCGAGGGCACGGGGCTCGAGCGCAGACTGAAGAAATGCGGAACTCGAATAGTAACTGACCGCGAGAACCATGATCTGCTTGTCGCGGTCAAAGCTCTTCGGAGCGGGCAGAAACAGCGTCCCATTCGGCGTCACCCACCCCTCCGGCACTTGCTTCGCCTGATCAAGCAATTCTAGGGACTCGATGACTGCCTGTGCGATGTCGCGGTTGAGAGTCTCTAAATAGGGCTTCATAAGCCCGCGCACTACCAGGCAGCCATGTTCCTGATATATTTCCGCTCCCTTGCTGGCGTCCATATCATCAGCGGACATTTCAAGATCCTGAATACTGACCGTCGTGCTCGAACTGCTCATCTCACTTCTCCTTCAGCAGACACATCTGTGATCCCAGTGCCATAGAGTTCGACAACTGAAGGCACAATTCCTGAATTGTATGTCTGCAGAGAATAAGTGACCGGCACTCGAAGACACTTCGGCATCACCTCGCACCTTCAACAAGCAGGAATCTCTATGAGACGACGGTGAACAGCACAGCATGAGTCGATCCTCTCAACATTATCGTGCGCGCTGGATTGTTCCGGTGGATTCGCCGCCAATTGAGCTAGGTGAGCTTGTTGTCGAGGATGGACGAATAGCATCACTAACTGCGGCTAAACGCTCGTTTCCGTCCGACGGTATAGATTTTGGGGACGCGATTCTGCTTCCCGGACTCGTGAATGTGCATGCCCACCTCGACTACACCGTCATGCGCGGCCTCCTTGAGGATATCCCCTTCTTTCCGTGGATTCGCGAACTGAATGCCCGAAAATCCGCGCTCAATCAAGACGATTGGGTTGCTTCCGCGACATGGGGAGCGGCGGAGGCGGTGGCCGGAGGCGTGACCTCCATCGGCGACTGCAGCGACAGCGGCGCCGCAATGCAGGGAGCGATCAGGCTTGGGTTGGGCGGGATAGTCTACCAGGAGGTGTTTGGAATTGACGCTCGGTTGACCGTGGAAGCTATCCTCACTGACCTAGACAAAAAAGTTACTGCTTTGAAGGCAAGTTCTCAAGGCACTTCTGTGAAAGTCGGAATATCCCCCCACTCTCCCTACACGGTACGCCCCGACCTGATGCGTGCATTGGGAACATACGCTCTAAAGAATCATCTCCCCCTCTGCATACATGCTGCTGAATCCACTGCAGAGGCCGTCCTTCTGCGCTCGGGTACCGGCCCCATCGCGGAGATGTTTGGCCGTCGTAGCATCGCATGGAATGCCCCGCATAGCAGCAGCATCGAGTATCTGAACTCCCTGGGAGTCTTGAATGAGCATACTCTACTGGTGCATGGGATACAAGTTTCCTCTCATGACATGGACATCATGCGCGCCTCAGGGAGTGCAATGGCCCACTGCCCAAAATCCAATGCAAAGCTTGGTAATGGTGTAGCCCCCCTTGAGTTGCTGAGCAGCTCTCCGCCTGAATCGAAGGAACGTATACTGACTTCCAGCGTGAGAATCGGTTTGGGTTCCGACAGCGTCGCCAGCAATAACACGATGGATATGTTCGAGGAGATGCGCTTCGCGGTTCTCATGCAGCGAGCCGCCAGGAGAAGCATAGAGGTTTTGACGGCGGAGCAAGCTGTTCGAATGGCGACGTTGGGAGGCGCGGAGGCGCTTGAGCAGGAGTCTGAAACAGGTTCGCTCACGCCGGGTAAATGTGCTAACTTCTGCGTAGTCCGTCTTGGTGGACTCCAATCCTCTCCAGCCTACAACCCTTACAATGCACTAGTATATGCCGCTCATGCCTCTGATGTAGCCGCTACGGTGATTGGCGGCGTCATGTGCTACGACGCCAATCTCTCCCACCAGCACACAGAATGCTTCCCAGATGTAGATCTATCCGGATTGCGGATACAGTTGGAATCGGCGGCGGATCAAATGCGAAATTGGAGACCGTAGCACCTATGAGCACCTATATTAAACCGTT
>JANXLO010000451.1 GCA_025355115.1 Chthonomonadaceae bacterium | reverse complement strand
GGTATTTTGGCGCACTGCCCACCAGCGTCAGCGCATACAGCTCTCTTCTAGGCTGGAAGGACGGACGCACGGTGCCGGATACCGTGCAGGCTATCTTCGACTACCCGAATGGCGTACGATATGCCTACGACGCGACACTGGTCAACTCGTTCGACGGGCCATACGAGGTTTTCTTCGGCTCCGATTCCGCCATCCAGTTGCGTGATCAGAGGGCATGGATGTTCAAGGAGACCGACGCAAAGCTTATCGGATGGGAAGTCTTTGCCCGAAAGGACGCGCTGCGCACAGGCAACCCCGAAAACGGAACGGGCATTCAGACAGGATCCGGCATCGCTTTGGTAGCTGATGCCACGAAGCAGTTGGCTGCCGGCCTGCAGCCCGGAGCCGTCGGGACGGACGTCTCCAAGACATCGCTCTATCAGTCGATCGACTCATTCCTCGACTGTGTTCGCACCGGCAAAAAGCCGACCGCC
This sequence comes from Chthonomonadaceae bacterium, assembly GCA_025355115.1. Taxonomy (GTDB): domain Bacteria; phylum Armatimonadota; class Chthonomonadetes; order Chthonomonadales; family Chthonomonadaceae; genus JANXLO01. Next base: position 4,735 of record JANXLO010000451.1, on the reverse strand, counting down.
GGACCGCTCGAAGGCTATCAGGCCACAGTGGTGGCGACCAAGGCCAACGAGGCCGCGCTCAAAAACACCCGCATCGTTTTCGATCCTGAGTGGTTCAAGCTCACCTCCGCCGCGATGCCGGCGGCAGCGACAAAGGCAGCGCAGGCATCAGCACACTCTGGGAGTAGCGCTCTAAAGCATTCGCCAGCGAAGACGACCGCAAACAAATAGTCAGGAATGGGAAGCTTGCAGCTCCCGCAATTTCGATACAAGGAGAGGGCACTCATGAGCCACAATGAAAACTCGACGAGCCGACGCGATTTCCTTCGCGCAGCCGCCGTCACGACCGCAGGGGTCGCCGCCGCAGGAGCCATGCCGACGACGGCAGAGGGAATGCGGAGAGTCGTCGGCGCGAACGACCGTATCCACCTCGCCCACGTCGGCCTCGGAACTCAGGGGCATGGCGCGCACGTCAAGCTGTTTCATGACAACCAGGAAGCGAACAACACACAGCAGATCGCGGTTTGCGACCTCTATGGCAGGCGCATCAACGACTCGAAAGCGCTACTGGGCCTGAAGGACGATGCGACCTACAAAGACCATCGCAAGATGCTGGAACGCAAGGACATCGATGCTGTGGTTGTTGCGACCTCCGACAACTGGCACGCCGACATAACCGTCGCCGCACTTGAGGCGGGCAAGCATGTCTACTGCGAGAAGCCTCTCTGCAAGACAATGGAAGAGGCCTTCACGGTTTTCGATGCCGTGAAGAAGACAGGCAAAGTCTTTCAGCTGGGATCGCAAGGCTGCTCCGATGACAAATGGCATGCTGCCGCTCGCGTGGTGAAGGCAGGCAAGATCGGTGCGGTCGTCGTAGGCCAGGGCAGCTATATGCGAAACAGCAAGGGCGGCGAGTGGAACAACTATGGCCGCTTCGATAAGGATGCGGGGCCGCAGGCCTCCGGCGATGCGCACGTCGACTGGGAGACTTTCCGCAAAGGAAAAGGGCCCGAGGCATGGGATCCGGATCGCTACTTCCGATGGCGAAAATACTGGGCGTACGGCTCCGGTCTCGTCGGCGATCTTTTCCCCCATCGCCTGCACCCGCTCTTCATCGCGATGGCGCTTCCGACCGAAGGGCTGGAGGGCTTCCCCCTGCGCGTCTCATCCGGCGGCGGGCTCTACGTCCAGAAAATCAATGCGGAGACGGGCAAGATGGATCGCGAAGTTCCCGACTTCATCAACCTGAACGTCGACTTTGGCAACATGTCCCTCATGGCCATGTCCTCCTCCATCAACGATGTCGGCTGGGAAGACAGCATCCGGGGCAACAAAGCGACAATCTACTTCGGCGGAAATGCCGTGACGTACAAGCCGCAGCGTGACTGGGCGGACGATGTGGACGAGGGCACAGAGCCGGTGACCGGAGTTCCCGAAAACTTCCCGACCCACCATAAGAACTGGCTCGACTGCATCCGGACCAACGGCAAGCCGAATGCCAACATCGACTTGGCAGTGCGAGTTCAGGTGATGATCACCCTGGCCGAGCGTTCTTATCGCGAGAACAAGACATTCCTGTTCGATCCCGCGACCCGCAAAACCACTCCGGCCTGATCCGCGGCTGGATTCTAAAGCTAAGAGTGAGCGGGAAATCTCCCGCTCACTCGTTTTTTTGTCTGGTAAATTGAGCCGTGAACAAAGGAGAGGCATGGCAGAGCTCAAATCCGCGCACTACGCAATGGGGACGACGTTCGAGCTGCTGGTCTTCGGCGAGCGGGAGTCCTACCTCCAGTCCGTAACGGAGGCGGTTTTCAGTGAGATTTCTCGCCTGGAGGCGCAGCTGAGCTTTTACCGGGAGAGCAGTGACCTCTCCGAACTAAACCGGGACGCGGCAACGAGGCACGTCACAGTGGAGCCGCGGCTGTTCCACTTGCTGGAGCGGGCCAGGAGCCTCAGCGAGAGGACTTTGGGCGCGTTCGATCCCACGGTCGCGCCGCTTATGCGCTGCTGGGGATTCGTGGGTGGATCAGGCAGCCTGCCCGACGAGAAAGTAATTGAGGCGGCCCGGAAGTGTGTTGGAATGCATCATGTTCACCTGGACTCTTCGAATTACACAGTCCATTTTGATCGGGAAGGGGTGCAACTGGATCTAGGGGCTATTGGGAAGGGTTATGGTGTCGAGTGCGCGGTCGAGTTGCTGCACGACTACGAAATATCGTCCGCGCTCCTCCATGGCGGCACCAGCACCGTATATGCGCTTGGCGCACCGCCCGAGGCAGATGCCTGGACTGTCGCCATCCAGAAGCCCTTCGATGCAGGTGAAGGCAATCATCTGACTAAGTTGAAACTGCGCGACGCTGCCCTCTCCGTCTCCGCGCCGCACGGCAAATGGTTCTCGGTAAACGGCCAACGCTACGGTCACGTCATCGACCCGCGAACCGGCTATCCCGCTGGCCGTGCGCTCCTCGCCGCCCTCGTCACCGCCTCCGCCACCGATAGTGATGCTCTCTCGACCGCCCTGCTAACGCTTGGAGCCGACGGCCTTTCGCTGATAGGCGCTCTCCTGCCAGACGCCTATGCCCTTGTCGCCACAAGCTCCGATGCCGACAACGGCTATACCCTATCGACAATCGGCATATCACAAGCATAAGAGATCTTCTCCGGGTCTTCCTCGTTAGCGCGGCTCGTAGTGCGTCGGGCCAGAATCGGGGAGGGGAATGATCCATATGTTGCGGAAGGCGACCGTGTTGCCATGAAACTGCAGCCGGATCGGGCCGGGAGTGCTGAGGTCTTCGGGAGGCGGTAAGGGCTTCGGCGGATTGGCAGGCGATGTGCTCGACGGCTTCGGGGTCGTGACTATATGGGTGAGGCCGGTTATTACCTGATCGTTCTGGACGACCATGCCGTTTTGAACTACAGTGACCCGTGCAGGCTCGATTTGCTTTGTGCGCTCGTTCGCATCGTAGCGCGGGGCGCGATAGGCGATGTCGTAGGTCTGCCACTGCAGGGGCGGCTTGCAGGCGTTGACGAGCGGGCCAGACTGATGATAGACAGCGCCGCAGTCGCCTGTTCCAGGCTCTTTGACCCCATAGGAGTCCAGAATCTGGATTTCATATCGGCCCTGCATGAAGACGCCGCTGTTGCCTCGAGCCTGCCCTTTTTTGTCGGGCATGTAGGGGACGCGAAACTCGATGTGTAGCTGATAGTTTGTATAGGTCTCTTTTGTGCTAATGTCGCTGCCGACCGAGACCATCGCGCCATCCTCTATCTTCCAGGAAGCGGGCTTGCCGCGCTGAATCCAGTTCGCCTCCATATCAGCCTGGGAGCCGCTGAAAAGCACCTTCAGGCCGTTGGCGACCGGAATCGGCTGGGGCAACGTCACGTCCAACGTCGGCGCCTGTTGCGCAATGCAGAGTGCAGCGATCATGGACAGCACACTCGTACAAGCCGCCACAATAAGCAATTCCCCGACGTGTTTTCTCCAGCGAATCGTCATCTCACCCTCCAATCAAGCCGCTTACATGGATCGAGATACTATTCTCTCGATGCATCCGGCCATCTTTCAATGAACTGCGTCAGGCGCATATGTCAGGTCTTTCTCATCCGCGTCAGATCAGGTGACGGGGCCGACATGCACTGCAGCAACGGAGATTCGGCCCTCTTTGCAGAGTATGCCGATGCCGCCGCCAGTCAACGGATCTTCCATGTCCTCCTCGTCGAACAGAACTTCCCCGTCGAGCTCGACGCGGATGCGGCTGCCCTCCACCTGGAGGCTGATCTCAAACTCCTTGCCCGCCGTCCAGTTCAGCGGCTTCTTCGCGAGAACGGTTTCGGTGTTGAGCATCTTCACGAGGGCAATTCGGTTTTCGTCGCTCATGACCAGCGCGTAGTAACGGCGCATGCCCTGCACACGCGCGGCCAGACCGAAGGCCGCCGCCATGTGCGGGCGAATGGCCGCTGTCACCCGATAGTCTGTCCACTCTCTCGTCCCCTGAATGACGAGGCCTGTCCCCTCGTCCTGAATCAGCCTGAACGGATCACCGCCTGTCTCGAAATGATCCATTCCGTCGACCCACGCGCGCTTCCAGAGTGTTCCTTTGGTGTGTCCCAGAATGGCGTCCGGCGGGCCGTCCCATGTCAGAAAATCCAGGTAGAGACTGCCGTCTGCGCGCACAGTGGAGCTGATCTCGATCCCCACTTCCGCGATCGGATAGCCCCCGTTCTCTGGAACATGCCAGCGGAATTCGTGAGTGTCTCCTGGCTCCATCACTCTTTCCGGGCCATAGGAGATTGCCAGCTTGTCGTGTTCCCCATAGGTTTTGATGTAGAGACGGCACTCGACGGGCTGCTTGTTTTTCGCGTCGGCGGCAATGCCCGCCCGCACGATCTGGCCAGGGTAGAGGGTGGGGGAGCAGACCAGACCGTAGCCGCCCATTTTGAGCGTGTCCTCCGGCATGAAGGTTGCCGTTCCCACTCGCGCGGTTCTGCCGCAGGAGACCTGATGATAGCGCATGCCGAGACTGCGCTCACCGCGCCGGCTGTTTCCGCGCACATTCTCGACCGTCACCGTGCCACTAGTCTGAGGGGAGGGATCGGGCAGGAAGCCCTGCACGGATCCGGGGAGCTCGAAGTGAAACCGCGCTCCCCCCTTGGGGATATCCGGTTCCTGCTTGTTGAGGATGCGCGCTGCATTGACGATATGGTAGGTTTCGGCCACTGCGTCCGTTATGCCGCGCCCGCCGTCCGCCGTCGGGAG
>JANXLO010000400.1 GCA_025355115.1 Chthonomonadaceae bacterium | reverse complement strand
CAAAAACCTCGACTGGCCGGAAAAAGGCAAGCCCGACAAGCTGGGCGACATCGATCTGGCGGCGGCCAAGAAGTGGGACGCCATCGTTGATTCAGCCGAGCAGAACGGTATCTACTTCCAGCTTGTGCTCCAGCATCACGGCCAGTACTCGAGCGAGACAGGCTATAAATACTCGCACAACGTCAATCCCAACTGGGAGGCAAATCCGTATAACTTAAAGAACGGCGGCTTTCTCAAGTCCCCGGAGGATTTCTTCACCGATCCGAAAGCCCGCGCCCTCACCAAGCGCAAGCTCTACTACATCGTCTCACGCTGGGGCTACTCGCCGAACATACTGGCGATGGAACTGTTCAACGAGGTCGAGTTCACCGACGCGGCTCAGGGCAAACTCTGGGACGACATCGCTCTCTGGCACCGTGAAATGGCTCTCTTCCTGCGCCAGTTCGACGGCAACAGGCATCTGCTCACGACTAGCTCCGCTCCCTCGATAGCCGCCGACAGCCCTGTCTGGGAGACGGTGGACTACACGCAAACCCATGTATACCCCAACGATCTTCTGACAGCGCTGGGCGCTCCGGAAGCGACATCGGGCAAGAAGAAGACGGACAAGCCGGGCTTCGTGGGCGAGTTTGGGCCCAAGGCGTTGAAGGATGACGGCAGCGGCCTACACGTTGGGGTGTGGGCCGGGCTGATGAGCGGGCGGGCGGGCGGCGCACAGTACTGGGACTGGGAGACCGTCGAGAAGCAGAATCTCTACAGTCACTATCTGGCTGCTTCCGGCTTTCTGACCGCCTCTGGCCTCGCAGGCAAAGGCGGCCTTACATCAGTCTCTCCCGTGGTCGAAACGTCGCAGAAGGCGGCCCTTCGCTTTGCGCCGGGCGGCGGCTATGGATCCTCGTCCGACAGTGAGTTCATCGTCGGATCCACAGGCGCACCCGCCGGTATGGATCGCTATCCGAGCTTCATACAGGGCCAGCAGCATCGTGACATGATGCCCAAGCCGCTTGCCCTTCAGGTTAGCTTCACGGAGCCTGGAACGTTCAGCATCTCCGTAGCGCAGGTGTCGAAGGCAGGCGCGCACCTCAAGCTGACAGTGGACGGCAAATCGACCGAGAAGGACTTTCCGGCCGCTGCCGCCGACTATACCCCCAAGCCCGATGCGAACGCGCTCACGGTCGATGTGCAGACCGGCGCACACACTGTCACCATAGAGAACACAGGCAAGGACTGGTTCACCGTTCGTCAGATTTCCCTCTCGAACTACGCCCCCGCTCTGGCGGCGAAGGCGAGAGTCGGCAAGGACTTCGTCGCGGCGTGGGTCTATCATCGCGCAAATGTAGACGTCCCCCTGGCGCAGGCGACAAGTGCCCAATCAGTCAGCGGGAGGCTCATGCTCACTGGTCTGCAAGCCGGTCGATATCGGGCCACCTGGTGGGACACCTACGCCGGCAAGTCCATCGACGAGACGGATGTCAGCATCGCCAATGCAAAAGATGGCTTGGCGCTCACGACGCCGCCAATAACTCGAGACGTCGCACTCTACGTCGTCAAGGCGGGCACTCCCCCGCCCGGCTCGCCAAAAGGCAAGCGCGGCAAAGCTAATGCCTCCGCAAACCGGACGAACGCCGTTACAACCCCTCCCATCTCCGCGACTGCCCCTGTCGACACGGGGACAAAGTAGAGCTTCCCTGCTCTCATTGGTGCACTGCCGAGCGCGAATCAACTGGCATAACAAGCCGTGATTCGCGCTCGGGCCATAGAGCAGAAGCACCGACATCACTATTGGCTCAGCAAGACGGATGCTTGCGTGTCGCCATGCCCCAACTCAGCTATCCCTGAAAGGAACTGGCAGGATGCCCGACGACTTCGACTACTCCAAACCAGTCTCACGACAGCGTCAGACCGCTGAATCCGTCCCCCTCTTCACCATGGCCTTTATCGTGCTCTGCGTGACGATTACTGCCGCCTACTGGATCGTCCCGGAGGACAATGGCAGCCCCGCCTATAAGCTGGGCCATTTCGCCGTGCTTGATCCCGCACAGATCTGGGACGGCCGTTATATGGCCCTCTTCACCTCCTTTTTCGTCCACCTCAGCATCATGCATCTCGCTTTCAATATGATGTGGCTATGGAAGCTCGGCAGTGCTCTGGAGATGACGGTCCCAGCCTGGAAGTACCTGCTGTTCATGCTCATTGCGACAATGGTCGGCTCCTGCTGCGAGCTTCTTCTCTCGGGAAGTACTGGCGCGGGAGCCTCCGGCGCGGGCTACGCAATGATGGGACTGCTCTGGGGAGGGAGGGGCTTCCACAGATCATGGGAGCAGGTAGCGACGAAGGAGAATATGCGACTATTCCTCGTCTGGGGCGCGATCTGCATCTATCTCACCGTGTCGCACACGCTGCCGGTCGCCAACGGTGCGCATTTCGGCGGCCTGCTCTTCGGCGTCGCCATCGGCAAGCTTTTCTTCGCCCCGGCCCGCAAGCCGGTCTGGATCGGTGCACTTGCTCTGCTGGCCCTCACATGCGCCCTGTCGCTGACGTGGATGCCCTGGTCCTACTCCTGGAACTGGTACAAAGGCATGCAGGCGGGGAAGCGCAATCACCACGCGGACGCCATCGTCTACTATGAGCGCAGCATTCGTACCGGGGGTGATAAGGCGGCTCTACTCGGCAATATCGCGATCGAATGGTTCAACATCACGAATCAGGCGTTAGGAGACAATCACCCTGAAGAAGCCAAACGCGCCGCTGCTAAGGCCGAGGAGGCATCGATGGCGTCCACAGCAGCCGCGCTGAAAGCAGCTTCTGACCCTTCCAATGCCGGTTCTGGCGGGAGAGCAACGGATGAATCGCAGACCCCATCGGATCAGCAGATGCATCGAGTGAAATAGATTCAGCCCGAGCTTCAATCTTGACAGGACACGGATAGTCTGTTATATTATCACGAGACATTCGCGCCTGTAGCTCAGTGGATAGAGTGCTTGCCTCCGAAGCAAGAAGCCGTTGGTTCAAATCCAACCAGGCGTATATTTCCAAATTGACAACAATTCGCCCTCCGCTCGCTGTTGAGAACGGAGGGCGAATTTTACGTGGCTGCCTCAGGCGACTGCCCCGACTAGTGCCTTGAAGTGCGCGGGCTCGGTTTGTGAGATGCACGACTGCATGGCGAGGAAGACGGATGCCGCCTCTTGGCCGTGAAGCGTGAAAGTATGGCTTTCGTTCATGAAGTGCAGGTAGAGCGTTTTAGGCATGTCGCTTCCCTCCTCCATGGAGACCTGAATATAGGCGATGCCATCGGTGTTGAAATAGCGCGGGCCGGCTTTGATCCACATTGCTGCATTTCCTCTTCGCTGATGGGTCGCTCGCTACAGTGTCAGCGAGCGATGAGCAAGGATGTGAAGACGGCAGAGAGAGCCGATATTGCACCCTCCCTGTCGGAGAGTGGGCGGTTCGGTCGAGCCTCGAAGCGTGAAATATTGGATCGATAACGGAGAAACGACCGAACAGGGACAGGGACTCAAGTTCGAAGAGTGGCTTCCCAGATGATCTCGCGGATCCCATGCTGTCCGCGAAGACAGTGACCGATGACCTCCTTTTCATGCTCCAGGTCGATATCGGGATGTGACCGCAGCTTTGCGAGCACCCCTCTCAGGTAGACAACACCATGCATCACGCGGACATCCAGCATCGTGGAATCCACATAACGTCGGGTGATCTGCGCCCGGACCAGCCGGGTCGCTTCAGCATCGTTAGCAGGCATAGCGGAAATTCCCTTTCCCAACGTCCTGGCGGAAATGCAGGGACTCGTTCAACGGGTGCCCTCAATGCTTCGGAATCACGGCAGACATTCGAGCGCATTGTGCCCGCCCAATCGCCTGCAACCTCGATCCAAATTCACACGCGGCCTCCCAGTTCCCCGTCGCCCGTCCCTTCCTACTGCCGCATTGCGGACGCTGCAGCCAAACACTTTCACTGTTTTAGACGAGTCTTCCGATAGTTTCGCTACGTGATTTTAAGCACATGGCAAAATATCTTCTCGATGCACATGAAAACTGATTTTGTTGTATAATGTTCGCATCTCGCCTGTGCCCCGTTTATGGAGGGACAACAGGCCGCAAGGAAGTCACACAGATGTCGGATCGCTCGGAGTTCGATGCACAGTTCATGCCCCCTGTCGAGTTGCAGGAGTCATGGAACCGCATTCCCGCTATTGTCAAACTGGGCCATCCGGTGCTGCGGCGGCAGGCGTTGCCGGTAACCCGGGTCACAATTGAAACACGTAAGCTGATCGACCATATGATCTCAACGATGCGCGCAGCCCGAGGTCTTGGGCTCGCAGCGCCGCAGGTCGGGGTCTCCAGTCGTATCCTGGTCTATGATGCGGGGGACGGACTCCAGGTGCTCATCAATCCCAAAATCATGGGCATGAAAGGTGAGCAACTCGATCCGCCGGAAGGCTGCCTCTCGATCCCGGGACTTACCGGCCAGGTGAAGCGCGGCCAGGAGCTCCGGGTCAAAGGCTTCGACGCTCGCCTGCGCCCCGTCTCAATTCGGGCCAAAGGACTTGAAGCCCGAGTGCTTCAGCATGAGATCGATCATCTGGATGGCGTACTCTTCATCGATAGGGCTGACCCAGACACACTGGAATGGTCGACAGGCTCCGACGATGACGAGGATGAGGAGGACGAACTGACGGATGCGCAAGATGAGGCGACCGACGAACTGGAAGCCTCGTCCGGCGCGGCGTCCGACCGATGACAGAGCGAAGGCTACGAACAGTCTTCTTCGGCACAGCCGATTTCGCGGTACCTTGCCTGATGGCGCTACTGGAGGCGGGCCACGAGGTCGTCGCCGTGGTGACTCAGCCGGACAAGCCGCAGGGGCGAGGAATGCAGATCACGGCATCCCCCGTCAAGAAGACGGCCGAGCGGCTTGGCCTGCGTGTGCTGCAGCCTCGACGTGTGCGCTCTGAGGTATTCATCCAGAAAATCCGAGATCTTGCTCCAGACGTCATCACCCTCGCCGCCTTCGGTCAGATCGTTCCGCAGGCCCTGCTCGACCTGCCCCCGCTCGGCCCGATCAATGTCCATGGCTCGCTGCTGCCCAAATATCGCGGCGCGGCGCCTATTCAA
>JANXLO010000389.1 GCA_025355115.1 Chthonomonadaceae bacterium | reverse complement strand
CCCGCACACCGCCGAAATAGATTGGCTTGTGGAGTGGGTCTTTGGTCTCGTTCAGGTGCTCGACGTACTCGACGATGCCTCTAGTGAAGTGAAAGACTTTGTGCACGGGAACCGGCTTGGCGGTCTCCTGCTCGACCCCCTCTGGTATATCCAGCAGAACCAGATCGCGCTCATTGGTGAATGCAAGAGTCAGGTTTTTGTTCAGATAGGCGAGCTCGCGCATGCGCCGCTCGATCTTCTCGCCATCGTACTGGTAGTCGGCGAAAATCTCGGGGTCGGCGTGCCAGTGAACGAGCGTGCCGTGCTCGTTAGGCTTGGCTTTCCCGATAACCTTCAGCTGCTCTACGGTCACGCCTCGCTCGAAGCGGATGCGGTGGATCTTGCCGTCGCGCCAAATGGTGATCTCCATGCGATCCGAGGTGGCGTTGACGCAGGAGACCCCGACGCCGTGGAGGCCGCCGGAGACCTTGTAGGCGCCGCTGTCGAATTTGCCGCCAGCATGAAGCTTGGTGAGGGCGAGCTCGACGCCGGGAATGCCGTACTGAGGATTTATGTCGACCGGAATTCCGCGCCCATTGTCTTTGACGGAGACGCTGCCATCAGCGTGAAGGGTGACATCGATGCGGTCGCAGTGGCCCGCCATCGCCTCGTCAACGGCGTTGTCGCTGACCTCCGTGAAGAGATGCTGCAGCGCCTTGCCATCGGTGCCGCCGATGTACATGCCGGGGCGGAGGCGAACCGCCTCGAGGCCTTCAAGAACCTGGATCTGGTTGGCGCCGTATGCGGAGGAGACGTGGCCGACGGAGCCGACGTTCTCCATCTCGAGGTCTTCGGCGGCGCGCTCGGCGACGGTGCGTTTCTTGATCACCTCGGCAGCGGGCGCGGACGAAGGCTCGGAACCGTCGAGAACTATGCGAGTAGGGGCATTGGTAGCCATAGGGGTCAATTCCTCCGTTAGCACCCTGTGCGGTGCGTTCTGTAGGCCCGGTTCGCGTCGCACCGAAAGCGATAAATATGCTTTCGTCGGTTCACGAACGGGAGAGGCGGGCAGAGAGCGGCTGGCGCCTCTGCAACAAGTGTCAACATCTTTGGATGAGCGTGTAAGAGTACTGATACTATACCCTAAAACGTGCCTATCTGTCTACTACGCGCGAGAGCATTAAAGCCGGAAGCAGCACGCTCATTCACGTTTTTTTAAGGCATTCGCGCTTGACTTCCTGGCAAAAACAGGGTATCCTATATCCGACTAGTTCAGTCGGAGACCAAATCGGTCGGAGAGGAGAGCCCTGTGCTGAGCCTGAGTAAAAAAACGGACTATGCCCTGCTGGCCCTCTCTCATCTGAGCCGTACAGACGAGGGGCGCGCGGTCAACACGAAGGAGATCGCCGAGCAGTATGCCATTCCGCTGGAGCTGCTCGCGAAGATTTTGCAGCGGCTGGCAAGGGCCAAGCTGATCGTCTCTACGTCCGGGCCTACCGGCGGGTACCGTCTCGCAAGAGGCGCTGAGAGCATCAGCGTCGGCTCAGTCGTAGAAGCGATTGACGGCGCTCCCGCGATCACGCAGTGCATGAAGAGTGGCCAGAGCGCATGCGGTCAGCACGACCGCTGCACGGTGCGCCTGCCCCTGGCGCGGATTAACGCCCGAATACTTCAGATGCTCGAGCTGATCTCCATTGCGGAGATCAGCAGGGACGAGGCCCCCGACGCCGACATCGCCTTCAGACTGTATCCGGCGCATGATGCCGACCGGAAAGAGTTAAATGCAATATCCTAACGAGGTAAAAAACCATGACGACTGCTGAAAGCACACTTGAAGAGATTGCGCGTCAGGACTATAAATATGGCTTTGTCACGGACATCGAGTCTGAAACCATTCCGATGGGGCTGAGCGAGGACATCGTCCGCCTCATCTCCTCCAAGAAAAGCGAGCCGGAGTGGCTGCTCGAGTGGAGGCTCAAGGCTTATCGGCATTGGCTTACCCTGACGGAGCCGCAGTGGCCGAACGTCACCTATCCCAAGATAGATTATCAGGCCCTCTACTACTACTCCGCGCCGAAGGCCAAGAAGGTGCTGAACAGCCTCGACGAGGTCGATCCTGAGCTGCTGGCGACCTTCGAGAAGCTCGGCATTTCACTGGCGGAGCAACAGCGCCTGACGGGTGTCGCGGTGGACGCCGTCTTCGATAGCGTCTCCGTCACCACGACCTTCAAAGGCAAGCTCGCGGAGCTGGGAATCGTCTTTTGCTCATTCTCGGAGGCGGTGCATGAGCACCCTGAGCTGGTGCGCCAGTATCTCGGCTCGGTCGTCCCCTACTCCGACAACTACTACGCGACGCTCAACTCGGCGGTCTTCAGCGACGGCTCGTTCTGCTATATACCGAAGGGCGTCCGCTGCCCCATGGAGCTGTCCACGTACTTCCGCATCAATGCGGCCAACACGGGTCAGTTCGAGCGCACCCTGCTCATAGCGGACGAGGGCGGCTACGTCTCCTACCTCGAAGGCTGCACCGCTCCGATGCGCGACGAGAATCAGCTTCACGCCGCAGTCGTCGAACTGGTCGCTCTCAAAGGATCGACCATCAAGTATTCGACCGTGCAGAACTGGTATCCGGGCGACAAGGACGGCAAGGGCGGCATCTACAACTTCGTGACCAAGCGAGGCAAGGCGATGGAGAACGCGAAGATCACCTGGACGCAGGTCGAGACCGGCTCTGCCATCACCTGGAAATACCCGTCCTGCATCCTGCAGGGGGACAATGCGGTGGGAGAGTTCTACTCCGTCGCGCTGACGAACCATCGCCAGCAGGCCGACACCGGCACCAAGATGATCCATATCGGCAAGAACACCCGCAGCACAATCGTCTCCAAAGGGATCTCGGCGGGGCACGGTCAGAACACCTATCGCGGCCTGGTGCGCATCAACGCAGGCGCGGATGGCGCTCGAAACTACTCGCAGTGCGACTCGATGCTGCTGGGAGACCGCTGCGGCGCACACACATTCCCGTACATAGACGTCCGCAATCCCACAGCGCAGGTGGAGCACGAAGCCTCCACATCGAAGATCGGCGAGGATCAGATTTTCTACTGCAAGCAGCGCGGCATCTCGGCGGAGGACGCGGTCAACATGATCGTCAACGGCTTCTGCAAAGAGGTTTTCCGCGAGTTGCCAATGGAGTTCGCCGTAGAGGCGCAGAAGCTGCTGGGCGTGAGCCTGGAAGGCAGCGTCGGCTAAGTTTTTCGACACATATTCAGAATAAGAGGAAACGAAGAATGGCACTGTTGGAGATAGAGAATCTTCACGCGGAGGTCGGAGGCAAGGAGATACTGCGCGGTATCAACTTGATCGTCAACCCCGGTGAAGTCCACGCGATAATGGGGCCGAACGGCTCAGGCAAAAGCACATTGGCGGGAGTGCTGGCGGGACGCGAAGCGTACTCCATTACGGAGGGCGCGGTCCGCTTCAAGGGCAAGGATCTGCTCGATCTGGAGCCGGAGGAGCGCGCAGGCGAAGGGGTGTTCCTGGCGTTTCAGTATCCCGTCGAGCTGCCGGGCGTCAACAACCAGTATTTCCTGCGTTCGGCCCTGAACTCCGTGCGGAAGTACCGCGGACAGGAGCCGCTGGACGGAGTTGAGTTCCTCAAGCTTGTTCGCGAAAAGCTGAACATTCTGCACATCGACCGCGAGCTGATGACCCGACCCGTGAACCATGGCTTCTCGGGAGGTGAAAAGAAGCGCAACGAGATTTTTCAGATGGCGGTGCTGGAGCCCCAACTGGCAATCCTGGACGAGACCGATTCGGGACTCGACATCGACGCACTGCGAGTGGTCGCCGATGGCGTCAACGCCCTGCGCAGCCCGGAGCGCGGCTTCGTCGTCATCACGCACTATCAGCGGCTGCTCGACTACATCGTCCCCGACTTCGTCCACGTTCTGTCGCAGGGCAGAATCGTGCAGTCGGGCGGCAAAGAGTTGGCACTGGAGCTAGAAGCGAAGGGCTACGGCTGGCTGGAGACGGACGCTGCAAAGCCAGAGTTAGTCACCGCTTAGGCAGGGAGAAGAGGTCGTAAGAATGACTCAGACATTGAAGCCGCGAGAGGGCTACGTACAGGCATTCGCGGAATTTGAGCGCGGCGCGGCCGTCGGGCCGTCGTGGCTCACCCCGCTGCGCAAGGCTGCCATATCACGCTTCGGCGAGATAGGCTTCCCCAGTCGTCATGATGAGGAGTGGCGCTTTTCGAACCCCGCCGCTATCGCCGAAACTCCCTATGAGCTGGCCCAGACCGGTCACGGGCTGAGGATGACAGCCTCCGATATCGCGTCCTACGCTTTTGAGGAGATGGGCGGGACGCGGCTGGTATTCATCGATGGAGGCTATGTCCCCAGCTTGACGGTAATAGGCAAGCTTCCGCAGGGCGCTGTCGTAGGGAGCCTGTCGGAGGCGTTCGCCGCGCATCACCCTGCGATCGAGCCTCACCTCGCGCGGTACGCCAAATTTGATACGGCGTTCCCGGCTCTCAACACGGCTTTCCTGAGCGATGGCGCATTCGTCTATATCCCACGAAGCGCTGTGGTGAAAGAGCCGATTCACCTGCTCTTTCTCACGACCGATGCGGGCAAGCCGACAGTCTCGCATCCGCGCACGCTGATCGTCGCGGAGGAGAACAGCCGAGCCACCATCGTTGAGAGCTACGCCGGGATCGGTGCGGGGACGACACTGACCAACGCCGTCACCGAAGTGGTCGTCGGTCAAAGCGCTAATCTGGATCACTATAAGCTGAACCGGGAGAGCCTGTCCGCAGCGCACGTCGCGACGATGCAGGTGCAGATGGCGCAGCAGAGCGTCTTCTCGTCGCACTCCATCAATCTCGGCGGCAGCTTCGTCCGAAACGACGCAAACGCCGTTCTGGCGGCGGAGCACATCGAATGCACGCTGAATGGCCTCGCGCTCATCGACGGCAAACGCCTAGTCGACAACCACACAGCGATAGACCACGCGATGCCGAACTGCAACAGCCATGAGCTCTACAAGTTCATCGTCGACGAGCAGGGACGCGGGGTGTTCAACGGCAAAATCTATGTGCGTGAGGATGCGCAGAAGACGGACGCCAAGCAGACGAATCAAGCGCTGCTGCTCTCCGCCGATGCGCAGATCAACACCAAGCCCCAGCTTGAGATCTTTGCGGACGACGTGAAATGCACCCACGGCGCGACCATTGGGCAGCTCGATCCGGAGCAGCAGTTCTACCTGCAGTCGCGCGGCATCCCAAAAGCCGAGGCGCGAAATCTGCTCATCTACGCCTTTGCGAGCGATGTCGTCAGCCGCATCAAAGTTCCCGCGCTGCGCGCTCAGCTGGACGCTATACTGCTTTCGGAACTGCCCCGACGCTAGGTTCTGGTTGGAAAGGCGGCAAGAGATGTCAACAGCGACGCTCGCAAAGGGGATCGAGGAGACTCTCGATGGCCCCATAGGATACGATGTCCAAAGAGTGAGGGAAGATTTTCCGATCCTCACGCAGAAGGTCCACGGTAAGCCGCTCGTCTACCTGGACAACGCCAACACGACGCAGAAGCCGCGGCAGGTGATCGATGCGCTCGCCACGTACTATTCAGAGTACAATTCGAACGTTCATCGGGCCTCCCATCTGCTGGGAGAGAGGGCGACGGAGGCGTACGAGGGGGGCCGCGCGAAGGTGCAGCGCTTCCTGAACGCGAGCCGCTTCGAGGAGATCGTGTTCGTCCGCAATGCGACGGAGGGCGTGAATCTGGTCGCGCAGACGTTCGGACGCAAGTATGTAAAGGAGGGCGATGAAATCCTGATCTCCGCGATGGAGCATCATGCGAATATCGTTCCCTGGCAGCTTCTCTGCGCCGAGAAGGGCGCAACACTACGCGTCATCCCGATTAATGACGCCGGTGAACTCCTCCTCGACGAGTACGAAAAGCTGCTGTCGCCTCGCACGAAGCTGGTCGGCATTACGCAAATGTCGAACGCACTCGGCACGGTTAACCCCGTTAAGGAGATGATCGCGACTGCCCATAGGCACGGAGTTCCAGTGCTTGTGGACGGCGCGCAGTCGGCCTACCATATGGCGGTCGATGTGCAGGATATGGACTGCGATTTCTTCGTCTTCTCCGGACACAAGCTCTATGGCCCGACCGGAATTGGCATCCTCTACGGCAAGAGCGAGCATCTGGAGAATATGCCACCGTTCATGGGCGGAGGCGACATGATCAAGACGGTCACGTTCGAGGAGACGACTTTTGGCGATCCCCCCTACCGTTTCGAGGCCGGGACGCCTCATATCGCGGGCAGCATTGGACTAGGCGCGGCGGTGGACTATCTGACGGGACTTGGAATGGCGAACATCGCCGCCTACGAGCGCGATCTCATGGCCTATGGCACCGCAGCGCTCTCTGAAGTGCCTGGCCTCCGCATGATGGGAACCGCGAAGCACAAGGCCAGTGTCTACTCCTTCCTGCTGGACGGAATCCATCCCAACGACGCAGGCGAGCTTCTGGACAGGCAGGGAATTGCCGTCCGTGTTGGCCAGCACTGCGCGCATCCCGTGCTGCAGCGATTCGGCGTGACCGCGACCGTCCGAGCATCTCTGGCTTGCTACAATACCCGGGAAGAGATCGATGCGCTTGTGCGCGCTCTCCATAAAGTCCGTGAACTGATGGGCGCCTGACCCCTCTCCCATGTCGTAGGCCGGGGGCGAACGAGGCGTGACGAGGAGTTTTGAATATGGCCTCAACACAGCAGGAACAGGCGGAGGAGCTTATAGAGTCCTTCGAGATGTTCGATGACTGGGAGGACAAGTATCGTTTTCTGATCGATCTTGGACGCAAGCTGCCAGTGCTTCCGGCTTAGGAGAAGACGGAAGAGAACCGAATTCACGGCTGTCAAAGCATGGTATGGGTGGTGGCAGAGAAGCGCACGGGAGATGAGGGACCCACGGTCGAGTTTCTCGCTGACAGCGATTCAGACATCGTGAAGGGCTTGATCGCGATTCTACGTCGGGTCTATTTCGGACAGACAGCAGCGCGAATCCTTACCTTCGACATCGAAGGTCTACTGCATAGCCTGGAGCTGGATCAGCATCTTAGCATGAATCGGCGCAACGGCCTCTACGAAATGATACAGCGCATCAAAAGGCTCGCAGCCACACTCACGGCAGTCTGAGCACAGGGAGCTATAACATGGTTCTAACACCGATTGAAACTGAGATCATCCGGAACGAGATCATCGAGGTCATGAAGACCGTCTACGATCCCGAAATCCCGGTAAGCATCTACGAGCTTGGCCTTATCTACGACGTAGATGTCGACACCGATGGCTCGGCGAACATTCGCATGACGCTTACTTCGCCCGGCTGCCCGGTGGCGGGGACTCTTCCCGGCGAAGTCGAGTCGAAAGCACGCGCCGAGTCGGGCGCGACCGATGTCGAGGTCGAAGTGGTCTGGGAGCCGACATGGACAATGGACATGATGTCGGATGGGGCAAAGCTGGAACTAGGCCTGCTGTAGAGGCCGATGGAGGAGACGACGAAGATGAGCGATACTTTGATTGAAAACGCCGCGCCTGTGGTGACCCTGACGCCCGCCGCCGTCGTGCGCATCAGCTTTCTAAAGGCGAAGCAGGGCAACCCCAACCTCTGCCTGCGCCTCGGGGTGAAAGGCGGAGGATGCTCCGGCCTATCCTACTCCCTTGGTCTCGAGGAGATGCCGACCGAGCGCGACCACATTCTGGAGATTGGCGGCCTGACGGTTCTTATCGACAGGAAAAGCGCCCGTTTCCTGGAGGGAATGGAACTCGACTACACGACGAAAAACCTGCTCGAAGGCGGCTGGAAATTCAGCAACCCCAACGCGCAGCGCAGCTGCGGTTGCGGCACTTCGTTCACGCCAAAATAGCGACTGATTGTATTTTGACGTTGCCCTCAATGCCGTCGCGATATCGCGACGGCATTTGCCTTGACGGGGCTATCTGTACAACATTTGCAATCAAGTCACATCACAAACTGCAACTAACCGCTTATCGTGCTCCTGCGGATTGCAGGCAGGCCTGCATGTGGCCTCGGGTTTCGGCGGCGATGATGCAGCACTGCTCCAGAGTGTAGTCCTTCGCGCCGATCACTTCGAGGTCTACGGGGCCGGTGTAGCCGTGCTCGTGCAGGACGCGGATGTAGCCGAGCAGGTCGATGTCGCCGCGGCCGTTGGCCTGGTTTTCGGGCTTGCCGGGGTTCTGCTGGCGGCCTTTGCAGTCGCGGATATGGACGTGCTTGACGCGAGAGATCACTGCGGCGATGGCCTCGACAGGGTTCTCGCCTGCTCGCCAGATGTGTGAGGGGTCCATGTCGATTCCGAAGGCGGGGGATGAGATGGCCGCCATCGCGCGCAAGGTCGTGGGCGTATTGTAGATGCTGGCTCCGACATGGGCTTTCACGCAGAGAGTGACGCCATACTTCGCCGCCATGTCCGCCAGGCTGCCGAGCGATTCGATGGACTGCTGCAAGGTCTCTTCATCGTCGGACTTACCGCCCGGACCGCAGTTGACGATGGGAATGCCGATCTCCGCCGCCGCCTGAAACGCGCTTTCCATGCGAGCTTTGTCTTGAGAAGGCTGCTCCATCGCCAGCAGTTCCAGTTCGTGCTCCAGGGCCAGGCGCTTGATCTCCGGTGCCGTTTCGCGCCAGTTGTTGAGGTCGAGGCTGGTTCCCATGCCGTCGATGGCCGAGATTTCGATGCCATCGTAACCGGCCATTTTGAGATACCGGAAGGCGGCTTCCATTGGATGACCGCCGAAAAGAACGGAGTTGGCTCCGAGTCGCATGTGCTAAGGCTCCTTGATCGTTATTGAGGGCGTTCCCCCACGACCTCACATCGGATTACGGCCCCAGAGCAATGCAATGGGCCGTTCTGGGAGAACTGTTCGCGAGTCGAGAGAGGAATTCCTGTTCCCTCTGCGCAAAGTTGAGAGTGGAATGAGCCGGCAGCGCTAAGTTTATGGCGGGAGCGAGAGACCATGCATCGAATTTTTATCGTATTGGGCAGCTTTATGGGATTTTTATCAGTATTGTTGGGCGCATTCGGCGCGCATCTGCTGCGAGGCAAGCTCACGGGGATCCGGCTGGAAGATTATCAGATCGGAGTACAGTACCAGATGACCCACGCTCTGGCCCTGATCCTCATCGGGCTATTCGCGGAGCGGGCCGGGGATTCGAAAAACATACGGACGGCAGGCTGGCTGCTCTTCGCGGGAATCGTCTGCTTCTCGGGCAGTCTCTACGCCTTTGCCTTGACGGGAATGCGTGCTTTTGGCACAGCGGCCCCGCTCGGCGGGCTGTGCTTCATGGTCGGGTGGCTGCTGCTGGCCGCCGCCGCGCTGAAGAAGCAGGAACGGGTATAACGTCGTCATGGAGCAAAATCACATGCTGCCGATAGTGGACACGCATCAGCACCTCTGGGATCTACAGCAGTTTCATCTGCCCTGGCTGGATGGGGGCGGGCCGCTCTCTATGAATCACACGCCTGAAGACTATCGGCGGGAGACGGAGGGGCTGAACGTCGTCAAGACGGTCTACATGGAGGTGGACGTCGAGGCAAGCCAGAAGACGGCGGAGGCTGAGTACGTCCTGGGGTTGTGTGCCGATCCGCGAAGTCCGATGGCAGGCGCGGTAATTGGCGGTGACCCGGCAGCGGAGGATTTTGCCTCCTATCTCGCTCCGTTTCAAGGAAATCATTTCTTAAAAGGCGTGCGTCAGGTGCTGCATGGCGGGCTGGCCGCTGGATACTGTCTGGAGCTGAATTTCGTGAGTGGTGTGCGCCTGTTGGGGGCAAGCGGCCTGCGCTACGATCTCTGCATGCGCTCAACAGAGCTTCGCGACGGTGCCAAGCTTGCGAGACTCTGCCCGGAGACTCGCTTCATTCTTGATCACTGCGGCAATGCGGATCCCAAATCTCCCGATCTCTCCCAATGGCAGCGCGACATCGCGTCAGTCGCCGCACAGCCGAACACAGTCTGCAAAATATCCG
This sequence comes from Chthonomonadaceae bacterium, assembly GCA_025355115.1. Taxonomy (GTDB): domain Bacteria; phylum Armatimonadota; class Chthonomonadetes; order Chthonomonadales; family Chthonomonadaceae; genus JANXLO01. The sequence continues at coordinate 5,131 of JANXLO010000389.1, read as the reverse complement.
GCATCGTCGCGTCCGCAGACCCCCTGCACTGGACGCCCGACGACCTGGCCCCAATCGTCAAGCACTGCGCCGAAGTCTTCGGTCCAGACCGCATCATGTTCGGCAGCGACTGGCCCGTCTGCACCCTCGCCTCGACCTATCGCAAGTGGGTCTCCGCCCTCCAAACCATAGTCACCGACTGGCCCGAACCAGACCGCCTAAAGCTCTTCCACGACAACGCCACCCGCTTCTACGACCTCTCCTAGCAAAGGAATGGCCCAGCAAGCTGTTCCCTTTTGGCAGGCAATGCCAGGGGTAAGCCTGACTCGAATCAGTGGTTGAAGAGGAACTCTTTGCTGTTCAGGAGCGCCCAGAGCGCATCCTGAAAGCCCTCCTCGCGGCTGGGGGACTGCTTGATGGCGGCGAGGAGAGCGGCTGATTCGGCGGGCGAGGGGTGACGCGACAGGGAGGAGAGATAGAGAATGTCCAGTATCTCCGCGTCCGGCTTTGTGGATTTGAGCAGCGGCTTCAAAACGCAGTCGGAGGACTTGATCTTCTGCTGAATGAACTCGCTGTTTAGGAACGCCAGTGCCTGACTGATAGCCGGGCTGCAGCTGCGCTCCGAGTCGCTCGGCTGCACGCGGGGCGGCCTGCCGAAGGTGTCGAGCATCAGGGAGGGGATCTCCGTGTCTGCCAGTTCGCTAGCCCGCGCGCCCAGGCCCATGCCGTTGAATTTGTCCGGGACGCCCGTCACCTGCGCGACCGCGTCAAGAAGCTCCTCCGCGTTGATGCGGCGGGCGGGGTAGTGCGAGCAGAGCCGCGTGTCGATTTTGTTCGTGCGCGTCGGCACGGGCGAAAGCTGGTAAGTGCGCGACTTCATGATCGTTCCAAGCAGATACTTCAGATCGAAATTGTGCCTGTGCAGGTCGTCGCAAAGCGCGTGCATCAGCGGCTCGTTGCGGGCGGGGTTGGTGCTGCGGATGTCGTCGACCGGCTCGACGATCCCCATGCCGAAGCAGCGCGCCCAGTAGCGATTGACGATGTTGCGGGAGAACTCCTCCTGCCCGACGATCCATGCCGCCGCTTTGACGCGCCTGTCCTCGTCCTTGCCGAAGCCAAGGTCGGAGCGATCCAGCGGCCGGGGGATCATGATATCGTTGGTGCGCGGCTGCCGGATATCGCTCTTGTCCTCGGAGGCAAGCTTTTCGGGCACGCCGCCGTCGTTCTCGCCCTTGCCGACCAGCTGCTGCCAGAGAGCGGCGTAGTGATAGTAGTCGTCCTGTGTATATCTTTCCGTGGGGTGATTATGGCACTTCGCGCACTGAATTCGCGATCCTAGAAACACCTGAGCGGTCATCTCGGCGGTCGGCTCCGACGCCCGAACCCAGTAGCCCTGTCCGGGCTTCTGCGGGGCGCGGCTGACGAAAAAGTAGCCGCCTGGGCTCGTCTCCAGGTCGCCCTTCGCGGTCAGGATGTCAGTGGCGATCTTGTCCCAGGGCCGGTTGGCATTGAACTGCTCCGCAAGCCACTGCTGCATCATCATGGCGTATTTTCGCTGCATGTACTCACGCCGTAGGACGAACAGGTCCCCGAACTTCAAGGCCCAAATTTCGCCGTACTCGGGGCGCTGGAGCAGGGAATCCACCAGTTTGTCACGCTTCTTTAAATCATGATCGTCAAGAAACGCCTTTGCCTCGTCGGCTGTCGGCAGGGTGCCGATCGCATCGAGAAAGGCGCGGCGCAGAAACTCGGAGTCCGTGCAGATGCCGGATGGCTCGATGTGAAGCTGCTTGAGCTTGGCGTTAACGAGAGGGTCGATATAGTTGTTGGCGGAAGCGTACGAGGCGTCCGACACCTTCTGGTCGAACGGCGACAAAACCCGCACGACGGCAAGCTTGTCCATATATTTCGCGGTGACCGCCGTCTCACCGGCTCGCTGCATCGTCACCAGACCGCTCGCGTCAACCGTCGCCAGGGCCACGTCGTTGCTGCCGTAGATGGCGCGAGCGGTCACATCCTCGGTGCTCTTATCCGCGAATGTGGCGCGGACGATCAGCCTCTGCTTTTCGAGCGGCTTCATCTGCCTGTCGCCGGGAAGTATCTCCAGCTTGGCGAGCGGAGACTCCTTGCCCGTCGGGCCGGGCGTTCCCTGTTTCAGCCACCCGAGCAGGATCGCGTATTCACGGGAGCTCCTGTCGAGGCGTTTGCCGCCTCTATGGGGCACCTCCGACAGCGGCTTCCTCAGGAAAAGGCTGCTGGCGGGGGCTTCGCGGCTGATGCGTCGCCCGCCTAGCTGCCGCGTGATCGAGACAATGTCGATCTCTGGCGCATAGCCGCGCAGACTGAGGCGAAACCCGCCCTTGCCCTGCGCCGCGCCGTGACACGTGCCCTGACTGCATCCAAGTCGGGAGAGCACCGGAACGACGTCATTGACGAACGAGTATACGATCTCCTGATGTGTGCCCGTCGCGCTAATCGCCGCCTTCGCTGTCAACCCGCTCCACTTCGCTGCAACATAGCCGTTGCCGTCCGCTTTCGCCGCGACCTCGCCGTTCACGAGTGTCGCCCATTTTGGAGATGTGTTTATGAACGTGGCGTGATCAGTAACGTCCTGCTGAGATCCGTCCGAGAAGAAAGCCGTTGCAAGTAGCCTCTGCACTGCCCGCGGCCCGATAAGCTGAACCGAGGAGGGTGCAATCGCCAGACGCACTGGCTTTGCGGAGATCTTTGCGACGCTGCCCGTCTGGCGATGAGGAGGGGCAGCAAGCGCAACACGCGCTGCGAGCACAAGCAATATTGCTATGAGAAATAGTCGTCGGTTGGGCATTTTTTGATCGTCTGACAGTGCGCATAATATCTATTTTCATTCAGCTTATATATTCTAATAGACAACTCCGGGAAGCGCGTTGTTGCAGGTTTCGTCCGTCCTGTTACCCCACAATAGCCGATCACGCACACAGTGCTAAATGAAGTGAACTATTTCACACCGTAAATGTGCAATAGTTCACAGGACAAGATGTAACCAAACCCGCTTATTGTTACGTCTTAATAGTTGTAACCTCTTGATGCACCTGCTTATTCACTGGCTCTGACAGTTGCACCTTCATCGCATCGTGATTTCAGGATCGCACGAGGCTGGACAGTGAACTCCTGTCCCATTCCGGCAGTCTCCGGAGGCTCTGTGCTCACTGAGAAAGGCCCGTTTGTAACCAAATGCGTCGACGTTACGCGTCGTGTTTAGACCCAGTCGTTTCTTCTTGCCACCCAGCTACCCAGCCAACAATTTTGTTCTATCTTGGCCGCTCCCTGTCAGTGTCGACGTCTCCGTTCGCCTCATGTGCCCTTCTGCTCTTTTCGTCTGCCCGGTCCGAGCGGCCCCACCCGCCATAATTCCAAAGCCTTACAAATGAGGGGGAGCGCTCGATTCGCTCGCTGCCTAACCCCCCCGCCCCTTACCTGAAGGGAAGGGGAACTTGATTCCGGCTTCAGCCCCAGGCGAAGGTTATGACCGATACGCTGGCGAACACTCCACTATAGTACTTAAACCACACATTTTTTAACTCTGCATCATTTTTTCGCCCTGCGCGGCGGGAGAGGCACCTATGGAACGCAGTCTGCTTTGGAGCGTTTTCGGCATTGGGCTGGTGAGTTGGCTGTCCGGAATGGCGTCGGTTATGAGGCATCGAGCGGGGGGCACAACCGTCAAGGTGGGATTGCCTCACGCCTATCTGTTCACGGCGATTCTGCTGCCGTTGCTTGTGTTTGCGGCGACGTTGCCTTCAAAAGGGCCGCTCTTCGCGGAGGGGCAGGGACTGGGCAAGGGATTTTTGCTCGGCGGCGTCTGCGCGCTGCTCGCGGCGTGTGTGCCTCTGCTTTCCGGAAGCGAAGAGGGTCGGAGGCGCATCGGAGCGACCGTCGCCGGGCCTTGCGGCTTGGGACTAGTGGCATCGGTTGTGCCGTTGCTGATGATTCGCGCCTCTCTGCTCGACACACTCATGGGCGTAGCCATCGGCTGGTTCTGCGTCACTTTCCTCCTTCTGCTCGGCCTGCACCATAGCAAGGCAGATAGCGACCGAGCCCAGCTCCCGCTCATATGCGGAACTGGGTTTGCCGTGCTGGTCTGCTCGGTGGCGGCACTGGGTGAGATGCGCGGTACGATGGATTTGACTGCGACATCGGCCGTCTCCTGGAGTGTGCTCGGAATGGTTTTCGCAGCGGGTGTGCCCCTCGCCCTTCTGTTAAGCGGAGTGCTCGGCACAATCCTCGCTTCGGTTTTCGGGCTCCTGCCTGGAATGGGGGGTCTGGCTCGAGGCGGCGCTGCGCTTCTGCCCGATATTATCGCCAGAAACGCGGCTCTACGAATATGGCGACTGCTGCTGGGCTCCGTCGTGTTGCTGATCCTCGGCAAGCTCATCTCAGCCCGTGTTGTCTCAACGAACGCCACTCTCTCGCTTCACATATTTGAGGTGATGCTGCTCGGCGTGTTCGGCGGTGCGGCAGCCTGGTGGGTGACTGTCTCCGCACGGCGACTTGAGCGTGAGACGCCCTCGAACGCTGTTGCCATAGACTGGCAGTGCAACGGCGTCGCAGCCCTCCTGATAATCTCCGGCACCATGGTCGCTTTTCAGATGCTCGCTGGACTTGGCGTCGGCATCATGCTGATCGGGGCGTGGCTCGCGGTCAGCCTCGCCGTTGTGTTCGCTCAGGAGACGCAGAGTACTGAAACTGACGTCGAGCTCCCTGCCGCAGCCGTCAATCTGCTTCGCTTCGGGCTGATGGGGGCGGCACTGCTGCTCTATCGGGTCTTCTACTCCCGCTTCGAAAGCGAGCTGCGAGGCGTCAATTTGACCGACCAGTACGCCGCCTTCGGCCTGCTTCTCGGCGCGTTGCTTCCCTCCCTGCTCACCGGGTTTCTGCTGCGTCCATTTGGAACCGACACCCCGGCCGTCTCTCGGATCGCACGGCTCTGCCTTGTGGGCGCGCTCGTACTCGCCGCACCCTCTCTCCTTCTCATTCTGTGGGGTACGAAATGCGCGCTCGCGCTGATGATGGGGCTTGCCCTCAGCGCCGCTCTGCTTCCCGCCTCCTCCACTGCCGTTCCCGCCTCAGAGACGGTGCCGGCGAGCGCTCGCCTGATGCCTGCGCTGCTGGC
>JANXLO010000375.1 GCA_025355115.1 Chthonomonadaceae bacterium | reverse complement strand
CGTCAAAATCCTTGCCGCTAAAGCCAGTTGCGGCGACAGTGTAGTTGCCCGTTCCGAGTTGTACGCCAGCGCCGCCATTCACCTGCTTGAACAGATTGCCGCCAATTAGCGTGCCAGGGCTCGCCGCAGTGAAGGTGAATCCAGTCAGACCAGGTACAGCAGTCCCAGTGTCTGTATTATAGACCGTGACAGTCAATGTGCCGCCAAGCGGGTGAGCGTTAGAGGTGCCCGATGTAGCCGCATCGAAAACGCCCAGATCCGTGAGGGTAAGATTGGAATTGACATGAAAGTCAAGTCCCAGAGTTGCTGTGTAAGAATCATTTCCAGCGACGGGTGTGGCCAAATTGTATGCGATGAAGGATTGGGCGCTCGCCATTCCGCCCATCATGCATAGGCTCAGCATCGCCCCCGAGATCAGCGTTAGTCTTTTCATTTCTACGGTCCTTCCCTCGCCACACTTGATAAGAAATCTATAAAACGACTCCGAGCCGCCTCACCGTCAGATACGGGCGAGAAAACAGCAACAGACATCATGTAATATCGTAAAACTTCACTCTCAACTAGGTTAGTGCACAATCCGTGCCAATTGACACGATTAACCCTGTCCGTACGGAGAATTCGAAACTTTTTTTGAGATGTTTCGTTTTTGCCGACGGCTGCGCAACAGACCAGCTCCTAAAATTGAGCCGCTAGCCATGAAAGCCCATACGCCCGGTTCCGGCACTGGAGCTAGCCCAAACTGGAAGGATGGACCGTTAACCCAAAGTGCTGAGCCGAGAGTCGACCCAGGAAATGCGGACGGGTTACCCGCTTCGCTGTATCTGCCGGGAGCCACCATGGAAATAGCTCCGCCCCCGCTATTGAAAACGTCACTGGTGAAACCAGCAATCAGTTCGTTGCCGTTACGATCTGTTCCGCTCGCGTCGCTCGCAAAACCTGACGAGGAAATTACATAATGTCCTGGATCAAGAATGAGCGAACCTATGCTTATGAATCGGTGATAACCGTCCAGAGTGCCCGGAGCTGCAGGTGTATAGTTCTGACTGGCAAGCAGCGACTGTGTATCTCGATTCCAGAGATAGGTCGTCAGCACATGATGAAACCCATCCCGGCTGCTGTCGAACACACCCAAGCTCGTTACAGATATGGCGGTGTTTACATCAAATGCCATACCAATAGAACCCGACCATGTTTGATTTCCAGCGTAGGACGTGCCAGCTGTGCTGGTCTGAAGATCATAAGCAGTAAATGTCTGTGAAATGCACGCTGTACTGGCTGCCATCATAAGCATGGCCAGTGTGGGCATAACGATCCTAATTTTCATTGGTGATCTTGTGTTCCTTCCTTGTCGAACCGACAGGGGAGACGCATTTTATCATAGGAGCCTCTGACCCAAAAAGGGCTGGAGAACAACTCTATTTACATCTATTAATAAAGAAGCTATTAGGATGCCGCACAGACATTTATGTCGATGTCTGGCTTCATCTCCACCCCAAATAACACGAGAGAAGCACTGGGTCGAAATGCCGACACTTCGATAGGGACGGCTCCCAATGAGCACAGCAACTTGAAACGACACGTCGCACCAGGCATTGGGTAAATATTGCGGACGGTGGACACTATATATGTGCTTCAACTACTTCTTGCACATTCCGTGCCAAAAGATGGTTTACTGCACTTCCTGAGAAAAAAATCTCCATTCATTTTTTCTCTATAACCTAATGCAGGCAATTCGTCTATGTAACCCTCACTGTGCCATGGAGGACAGGAAGAGGAGTTTTCGCTCATTTACCTGTCAGACGGGGCAAGACATCTAGCGCAAAAAAATGAGGCGTCTTCTGATAAGACGCCTCACCACCACATGCTGAACTTAAGCCTCCAACGAGGAGCTTGCGACAAGCATGTCTGCCGATTCGCTTGCCACGCCGGGATCGCGACCGCCTTGTTGAATCTGATCGAAGACCTCTTTGCGATGCACAGAAACGGTGCGGGGAGCGCGGATGCCCAATCGCACCTGCTCGCCACGGACTTCTAGAACAGTGATCTCGATGTCATCTCCGATCATAATGCTCTGATCGGGCTTCCGAGTTAGTACTAGCACGTTATTGACCCTCCGAGGCTTACCAGTGCGGACCGCTCCCGTCCGGGAACAGTTCCCTGGAGGCGGTCAAGCCGCTGTGTTTGGCACATAGCCTGATTATGATTTGGCAAATCGGACACGTACACGAAGCCATCTCATTAGCCCCGCTTACTATTTCACGATTGAGCGGAGGCAAACGTTCCCGCCAAATTATTATAGAACTTGGCTGCCACGTCACATGTTGATGCCGCATCACTGTCACTAAAGACGACCGACCGGCGCGCTTGCCGCATCCCTACCTTTGGCGTTTGACTGCTTGATGAAGACTAGCGACCGACGCATCCGTTACGCTGAGATGAAATTCTGCTGCCAACGCGCGTATGTCGGGTGAGTACATGGCGTACGAATTTGTCGGGAGAACGTGAAATTTGCCCGGTATCTCCGCGCGCATCTTATATGTGATGCGACGCTCACCCTGCGGAAGTTTATCTACGAAAAAGGCGACTTTCTCGTCCCTTAGTTCGAAGTTCGAGCAGAGGCCGTCTCCATAGGCTTCGCCGCTGCGCGTCTCCATCGCCTCGCACCCCGCAGGTTTCATGTCTTCGAAGACCACATACTCGTAATCGTTGTCGCTCTTTATGTGAAGCTCCACCTCGATAATGTCGCCGCTTGCCAAGGTTGCCCCATCCATAAGAGCTTTTCGCTCGGTCGTCTCCTCGCGCTCCCCATTTTTCAGCAGTTTGCTATGAGGCGTCAGACGGAAATAGCTCCGCTCCACGGCGATGGCGTTCGATGCAGACGTGATGGGCTCCGACTGATCGAAATACTTCAGGTAGCCGCTGTAGTAGAGGGTGCCTCGACCCTGCATAGTGATGTGCAGATGCTGTGCGCCGGATGAAAGCAGCTCGTCGCCAACGAGGAATCGATTGTCGAACAGAAGGGCGTTCTGAGCGGTGATGGCGTACCGTTTCTGCACCTTTCCGTCCAGGTCCACAGTTACGACGTAGTCCGGCGAGAGCTCCTTTTGAGCCTTCGCGTACTCGAGCAGGGCCTCGACTACGTTTGCAGTCTGACGAGTGGACGTCCAGTGCCCGCCTCGCCGGTTATCGACCAGCCACCGCACTGTGCCAGCGGCCAACTGCTGAATGTCGATCGGAGTGAGAGCCTCCTTCACTGGCCCGTCCGCATTTATCACTGGCGTAAGGGCCACCAGCGCACGGAGAACCATTGCAGTCGTCTCCTGCTTGTCGTTGTACCAGTGCCAGTAGTAGCGATCCGCATCTCCCTCCCAATGCGCAGTGCCGCGTTCACCGTCCCGCTTCGCCAGCGTGACTAGATTGCGAACCACCACTTGCGCCTTCACATCATCCTTTACTTGATGAAGGGAGAGGGATAGCAGAGCCCGTCCATAGGCATTCAGCCGGTCACGCCGCGCATATAGAGAGAGGATGGCTTTACTCAGGTCAGCTCCGCCGTTGTCGCGGCCCTCGAGCGACAGGACATAGGTATAATAGGCGAGCAGATGCAGATCGTCCGGCTCATTCAGGTGATTGACGATATAGCCATATGCCTTGGTGACTGTCTCGGGTTTGACCGCGACGTCCGCCTGTCTCGCATGGATCAGGCCCTCGAGCGCGTAGGCCGTCAGATAAGGATTGCCGGTCGCGCTTCCAGGCCACCAACCCCAGCTGCCATCATCGCGCTGTGTCGAGTAGAGACGCTGAAGCCCGGCATCCGTCATAGCCTTTAGGGCGGCATCACTGAAGATCGGCGCATGGGAGCGACCGTTCAGGTAGATACGGGACGACAACTCCTTTGCGTCCAGCACACCAGGCGCACCCTTCGGGTACATATAGCCGCTGTCGGCATAGACCTGCTGCGGAGGTATAGAAGCACGCTGACGCTCCAGCTCCTGAGCTCTCTTGCCCAGCGCATCGAGGTCTATTCCGCTGTCCCTCAGGCTCTTCGCGACCAGGACGGTCGGCACGAAGCGCGACAGAGTCTGCTCGGTGCAGCCATACGGATAGTCCTCCAGATAAGGCAGTGCATCCAGCAAGGTCGATGCCAGTGAGGGGGAGAGTTGCACGTCCAGGAGGCTTGCGCCCTGCCTCCGCAGTTCCGGCAGGTCGTACGTCAGAGCAGCAGTGCCGCCGTCCCGCAGTGTCCCGCTCTGAACGATGAATTTCTCAACGCCATGCACGAGCACCGGAAACTCCACCTCCGCCGCATCCGATTCCTGGTCGGTCTGGGCGACTACCTTGATCTTCGTCCGTCCGGCCTTGCGTACATCGACCGTCCAGTCGACTCGAACCTCCCCATCCTTATCAACCTTGACAGTGCGAACTGCGGTTGCTCCGTTGGCGAGTGAGAAGACTCCGCTGTCCGTCACAAGCTCCGCACGGACATCCTTCGCCGCATTCAGGTAGTTGTGAATGTTCACGGAGAGTGTCACTTGATCCCTATCCACAAAGAATCGTGGGGCTTGCAGACGCACCAGCAGGTTCTTTTTCGTCACAGATACTGCCTCGGCGAAGCCTACCTGAACGTCTCCAGAGACTCCTCGCGCCACCGCCTTCCATCGGGTGAGATTGTCGGGGAAATCGAAAGAGACCGTTGCGTTGCCCTGCGCATCCGTGACGACGGCGGGGATCCAGAAGGCAGTATCCGCGAATTTGCTTCGCACCGTAGCCATCGCCAGTGGACTGCCCTGCGGCGGCTCGAAATAGCCATTGGTTGGGCTGTTCGTTGGAGGCAGTCCCATCTCAGGCGTTTTTCTCTCGTAAGCGAGACTCGCTGCGGCCCAATGAGCTGGCTTTGACCTGGTGCTTTCCGGCCTTCCCACGCCGCCATAGTAGTAGGATGTGGCGCCGTTGAAGTCCAGCGCACCTGCGGGGCCAGATTGAGGCCCATCAACTGAAGAGAGTGAATCGATCATGTAGTTCTTGACATCCCTGTACATGGCCAACTGTTCAATCTCGGATGCTGAGGTGTACTCCACATAGGCTGGGATTTCGGGTCGGTTGCCGTTGTTTTCGTGGTCGAGAAGCCAGCCCATGCCTTCCGGATAGCGCAGTATGTACGACTCGAAGGAAGCCTGTGGCGGAGAGAAATCGTGGGGATTCAGATTGAACTGCGTCGAGAAAGCAGATTCCATGTTGAAGTCGATGCGGTAGCCGTAGAAGAAGCTGCGGATATCCGGGGTCAGATCCGGCTGTATGGCCAGCAGCGCCTCATCCACGACGCCCAGGCTGATCTCACCCTGGATTGGCTGCCCGTTAGCGCCAAGCGCGTGCAGCTTGAAGACGGCATGCTCGCCTGGCTTGTACTCCGACTTATCTGGTGTCAAAGTCACGCTCATGATCCGGTTCTCAGCGGGAACGACGACCTCGGCCATGGTCTCCTGTATCGCTCCTTCGCTCACAAGCGTGGCCATGAGATGCGCGTTCGGGACATGCTCGTCGCCTACTCTGACATTGACGATGGTGGAGCGTCCCGGCACGAAGATGGAGCGGTGGCGTACGATCGCCCCGACCGCCGCCTCCGA
>JANXLO010000368.1 GCA_025355115.1 Chthonomonadaceae bacterium | reverse complement strand
CGCATCGCGAAGGGCTGCGGCCAGAGCGTTCAGGACGTAAACCAGTTTCTAAACGAGTTCGAGCAGATGCGGAAGATGATCCGCAGCATGATGGGGCCAGGCGGCCCCGGCGCCAAAGCGAAGGCGGCGGCCGGGGGAATGGGCAGCTTGATCCGCCGCTCCGGCCCGAAAATGCCGACCGGAGGCAAAGGCGGAGGCTTTCGCTTCCCCTTCAAACACTAATTGCGGACAGCATTTCCACCGACATGACGCAGGCCGGACAACTCCGGCGGCACGACAGAACAAGGAGTTAGAACACAGTGGCAGTTAAGATACGACTGAAGCGCATGGGCGCCAAAAAGAAACCCATCTACCGAGTTGTGGTAGCCAACAGCACCGAGGCTCGCGACGGGCGCTTCATCGAGACCATCGGTCAGTACGATCCCTGCGTCGATCCTCCCCTGATCACGATCGACGAGGACAAGGCGCTTCACTGGCTCTCCGTCGGAGCGCAGCCGACCGATGTCGCTCGCGACCTGCTCCGCAAGAAGGGCATCCTCGCTCGCCTGGACGCCGCTAAGGCGGCTGCGCGTGAAGCGCGGACGAACGACGCCAAATAACTCACTGAAGAAGGGGTCAAACCGTTGCAAAGCCTGATCGAATATCTGGTCAAAGCGCTCGTCGATGAGCCTGACCAAGTCACCATTACCGAGGTTCCTCAGGAGGAAGCCACGACCTATGAGGTGCGTGTCGCTCCGGGGGATCTGGGCAAAGTGATCGGCAAGCAGGGTCGCATCGCCAACGCATTGCGCACTGTCGTGAAGTCCGTCGCAATGAAGAACAAACGCAAAGTCTACGTCGAGATCATCGCTTAGACTATGCCCACTCAGAAGGACGAACTCAGTCGTGAGGAGTGGAGCCTGATGGTCGGGGAGATTGTCGCCCCCTTCGGCATCAAAGGGGAGGCGAAGGTTCGCCTCTCCACAGATTTTCCAGACCGTTTTTCGCGCCTGCGTCAGGTCTGCCTGCGAATGCCCGACGGCACGATGTCCCTCTACGACGTCGAGACGGCCAGGCATCATAAAGAGCAGGTGCTGCTGAAGTTGCGTGGAGTGAACCGCATCGAGGACGTGGAACTGCTGCGGGACTCTCAGGTGCTGGTGCGCGGCAGCGAAGCCGTTCGCCTGCCCGCAAACGAGTTTTATATCCACGACCTGGTCGGATGCGAAGTCGTGACGGAGAGCGGGCGGGCGCTCGGTACGCTTACCTCCGTGCTCCGGGGCAATGCGAACGCCAACGACATCTACGTGGTCGGTGAAGGCAAAAGCGAAATACTGCTGCCTGCCGTGCGCGAAGTGGTGCGGAATGTGGATATGCAGGCCCGCCGCATTACGGTCGCCCCGACGCCTGGCCTGCTTCCAGACGAGCATGAGACCGCTGGCTGATGCAGATCGACATCGTGACTGTTTTTCCGGAGATGATCGAGGCGGCACTCGATCACAGCATCCTGAAGCGGGCACGTGAGCGGGGCATCGTGAAGGTGCGGGTCGTCAATCTGCGCGACTACACGACCGACAGGCATAGAACCACCGACGACGTTCCCTATGGCGGCGGCGGCGGCATGGTTATGAAGATCGAGCCGATCTCGCTGGCTCTCGCAGATTTGACTTCAGAGAGCGAGGCGAACGGGGTGCGGCCCCGGATCGCCCTGACAGATCCAAGAGGGCCGCAATTCACGCAGGAGACCGCGCGAGCCTGGGCTGTGGAGCCGCATCTGATTCTGCTGTGCGGTCACTACGAAGGCGTTGACGAACGGGTCCGGCAGCATCTTGTGACCGATGAGATTTCGATAGGCGACTACATTTTGACGGGCGGTGAACTGCCCGCCCTCATCATCGCCGATGCTCTTACGCGCTTGCAGGCAGGCGCGCTGGGCGACGCGGAGGGCGCGGAGAAGG
>JANXLO010000342.1 GCA_025355115.1 Chthonomonadaceae bacterium | reverse complement strand
TGATTCGAGTGGCCGTTCACACGGAAGCAGTTTGCGCTGGGGCAGACCAGGACATGGACTCCTGCGGGGCGGCGACTTGGTGGGATGGAGGAGAATCGTTGGCGGTCGCGAATATTGGGGCTTCTTCGCTACGTAGAATAGGGGTAGAGAGTTCGGCGGGAAGGGGCAGGAGAAGGCATGGGGATGAAATTCGCGAGTCTGGTTCTGTTGGCGATGGGGATGCTGGCTGGGGCAAGGGCTGGGGCGCAGATCAAATTTCCGATCCCGCAGGATCGCGCCGCCATGACCGAGCAGCTCATCACGCATGCGCAGGAGAGCTATCTCGCCAATCTTCAGCTCTCGAAGGCGAAGCCGGAGGAGGCGTTCGAGATCGTCCGGGACAACTGGAAGAACCTCGCGGGCGCCGCCGCCAAGCAGATGATCCTTTATGCTTTCGTGCGGAGCGACAACCCCCATCTGCTTGACATCCTCGATTTGGGAGCCAACGACAGCAACAACTCCGTCCAGTATCAGGCATACGATCTGCTTCAGAACTACGCTTTTCGGAACTTCATCAACGACCCCGCATCCTACAAGCTGTGGCGCAAGGGAGTCGAGGGCAAGCCGCTGGCCGAGGTCGTGCAGACAGGCTGCACCGAGTTCGTCAAGGAGTTCCTGAAGGCGGATGAGACGGCGCGCACCAGCCAGATGAACGTGCTGATGCGTCTGGAGTTCAGCGATCCTAGCGAGCTTTCGAAAATCCGCCGTCAGGCCGCTCTCGACGCCGGAATCCTCACCGCGCTGGAGAAGTCGCTGCGCCCGCCGGTCCCCGCCAACGCGACCGTCATCTACATCGTGCGGAACCTCCAGCCCGATGAGGAGTTCGTCAGGCGGATGGTGCTGCCCCTCACAAGCAAGACCAGCCCGAACTACGTCCGCTACGCCGCCGCCTCCATTCTTGGGGCCGTGAAGAGCGCATGGGCCTCCGACCTTCTGTTCAAGATGCTCATGGACGACTACCCCTCCTCCGAGAGCTGGATATTCATGCAGGCGCTCTCGACCGCGACCGATCCTCACCTCATTCCCAAGCTCATCGCTCTGCTGGAGGCAGACGACACGCAGGAGACCTCGCAGGCGCTCAGCTTCGCGCTGCGCCGCCTAGCCGGGAACAAAGTCGATCGCAACCACGACGGCGGCTGGTGGCACATCTGGTGGGATCGCAACAAGGCGAGCTACCCTGCCGACGTGCAGGCGGTGCCGTTCCCCAAAATCATGGTGCATCGCCAGCCCGACTCCGAAGGCTTCTTCATTCGCCGCCGAGCTGAGCTGCACCTCATCAACGACGACCCGCAGCGCGCCTACTGGCTGCTCTGCCCCGCCTACATCGGCCCGTCGACCGCTCAAGCTGGCGCCGCCCTCCTGCCCCGCAAGCCCACCTTTGGGCTGATCGTCGCGCTGGCAGGCGGAACCGGCAACGGGGAGGACCTGACCGACTTCTGGCAGGAGGCCATCCAGAAAAGCCTGAAGGACGGCTATTTCGTCGCGCTCCCCATCGCGCCGAAATGGTCGGCCAGCCAGCCCGCCGCCTGGGTCACGCAGCAGAGCATGGCACAGGTGAAGGACGCGCGCTTCTCGACCGAGGCTTTCCTCGACGAGATTCTGGCGGACGTCACCGCACGCTACCCGATAGACCGCAGCCGTCTCTTTCTGCACGGGGTCGCGGAGGGGGGAATGGCGGCCTACGCCTGCTCCCTCAGCGCCGTTACTCCGTTCCGGGGCTTCTACATACTCTCCTCGACGTTCAAGTCGGCCCTGCTCCCGCCTCTCGCCCGAGCCCGCGGGCGGGCCTATCTGATCCAGCAGAGCCGAGAGGACAAACTGGCCCCGTATTTCCAGGCGACCGCCGCTGAGGAGCTGCTGCGCAAGCAGTCCGCCGTCGTGAAGCTGCTGACCTATCGCGGCGAGCACGGCTACAAATTCGCCGAAAAGCCCTGGGATCAAGTCGCGCAGGCCATCGGCTGGCTGGAGAGCCCCCACTGAGACGGATCGACGGCCGGGACGGACAGAGAGTTCCTGCCCGGCTGGCCCTCACAGCGAGCGCTCTGTGACAGGCTGTCTGCCCGCAATCCCCCGACGGAATGGAGAGCTGCCCGCATGCCAGATGCTTTTGAAGACCAGGAGTGGGTGAAGTTCGGCGTCGCCGCGACGCTGGCGAAGCAGTACACCGCAGATGAGAAGGCCTTCCTCGAGCTGCTTGCCCAGATGCTCGAACGCGCCCTGCCTGACGAGACCGAGATAGGCAGACGAGGCGGCTTCTTCGCCAAGAAGACCGTGCAGAAGGTCACTGTGCTGCTGGGGGAGAATCGCTATATTCTGGAGGATCCCGGCCGTGGCCCGCTACAGGCCGCCCGCACCCGCATCGTGCGCGGCATCGCCCTCAAGACCGAAGCCATCCCCGTCGAGGCGTGGGTGCAGGAACTGGGCGCGGCCCTGGACGAGCGCGCCCGCTCCAGCGCGTCAGCCCGAGAAGCCCTCGCAAAAATGGTAGGTTGATAGGAGAACTCGCGCAGAGACGCAGAGCCGCAAAGAAATACAGGAAAAGACTCTCATCATCATGACGGGCAAGCAGGCGCGGGTAGAAAGTAGATGATGTGTCCGCACTCTGGAAAATCCAAAAAATCAGCCTAAATCCAACAAATCCTGGTTCAGACAATTCAGAGGCATTTAGCTCGTACGTCAGGTCTGTTGTTCGGGCTGACCGGTGTGCGCCATTCGTTCCGTTGCGCCCATCACGTAGTAGAGATCGACGTAGATGAGGAGCACGATCAGGCCGAAGAGCCACGCGCCAATAATATCCGAAAACCAGTGAACCCCAATATAGATGCGGCTCAGGCTGATGCCGATCGGCGTCAGTGCCAGAACAGTCGTCCAGAACTTCCTGCGTCCGGGATCGCCGATATACGACCACGCGAGGTATGCCAGAAACCCGTAGACTATGACGGATCCCATGGCGTGGCCAGACGGAAAGCTGAGGCCCGGCTCCGGAAAGAGAATACGCACCAGATCGGATGAGGGGCGCGGGCGATGCACGATTAGCTTCAGCAGCATATTGAGCGGCAGCCCGAGCAGCGTGAGAACGCTGAACCAGGCTGCTTTTCTTCGTCCGGCGCGGTTCAGCACGAACGCGGCTCCAATGCAAAGCACGGTCATCGTCAGTCCATTGCCCAGAGTCGTGAAGAAGTAGGCCAGAAAGTCCATTGGAGTGCTCTGGCCCTCCTGAATCTCCCTGGTGATCGCGGTGTCGAAGTGCAGCAGGCCGGGTGACCGCGCCAGAACAGACAGCGCGAAGAACAGCACGAACAGCACCGCGACGAGGAAAATCGCTCGCTTTTGCCTGCCGCCCGCGAAAGGCCGTGGCCCCTTTAGTATCTGAGTGTCCATTTCCGAAGACTTTCTGTGAAGAGTGACTGCGGATGCAGTCCGCTTGGTGCTCTCGTATTAAGGCAAGATTCAGCAACGACGTCAGATCGCGCACTGCCGTCGATAGCCCATCTGCAAATATGAGGAAGAAACGCGGCAAGTATGGGATGTGTTCCCTCAATTGCAGTGCGTTAGGAAATAGCCGGTTCAGCCTGGATTGAAAGCAGCCCTTGACGCAATAGAGCGGGAGAACGGGTAAACTGAAGGGGAGTAATGTGAGTGAGCTCCTGCCAATGCCGGGGGGAGCTCTTTTGTGAGAGGAATGGCACGTTGCATACAGCCTGGGCGTGGTTGATCGCGGTTGTAGGAGCGGGAGTGCTTGGGACTATGATTTGGGTGCTGATGGGCATTTGCGCTTTGGCCTGGTTTTCCACGCATCCTCCCCGCAGGCGCGTGAAAGGGACTCCCGCCGGGTTCGGAGCGGACTTTGAAGAGGTCGCCTTCGCTTCCCTCGAGGGTACGATGCTCTCAGGCTGGTTCATTCCAGCCCAAACAAAGATTCATGGGGAGACTGCCCGTGGAATCGTCATTCTCTGTCATGGCATGATGGCGAACCGAGGCGAGGCGCTTCCCTGGGCCGAACGACTCTGGAAAGAGGGGTTCGCGCTGCTGCTCTTCGACTTCCGCGCCATGGGCAACAGCGAAGGTGACGTCTGCACAGCCGGATACTACGAGACCCAGGATCTGCGCGGGGCCGTGAAGTATCTCGCTGCCCGGCCCGACACCGCCGACCTCCCAATGGGCGTCTTTGGATTCTCCATGGGCGGCGCGACCGCCATTCTTGCCGCTGCGGACGAGGAGCGAATTCAGGCTGTGGCCACTCATGGCGCGTTCGCTACTCTGGACAGTGCCATCGGGCAGCGCTGCCGCAGGCATTTCGGCCCGCTCGCTCCGATCGTCGGGTGGGGAGCGCGTCTCCTCGCCACGCGCTGGTCCTCCGTCACCTCTGCTCAAGTCTCTCCCGTCAGCGCGGTCGCTCGCCTTACCCCCCGGCCGCTCATGTTGCTGCACGGCAGCCGGGATCGCGTCGTCAATCTGGCGGACGCTCATGCGCTCCTCGCCGCCGCTGGCGACCCCAAGGAACTCCACGTCCTATCCCGTTCCGGCCACCGGCGTATTCACCATAGCGAGCGCGACGCAGCCCGCGAGAATGTCGTCAACTTCTTCTGTGAAAACCTTCTCCCCGCCTCGATCCAGCTGGCCCCGTCCGACAAAATGCAGGCCCCGAACTGACGTTCGGGGCCTGAATGATTTTGTTTTCCTGCGAAGCGGCTGCGCCTCATCGGTGTTCAGGCCGCGTCGGTGTTCTGCCCCTGCGCCTGCGCGCGCATCTCCTTGACTATGCTGCTGACCGCCATCCAGAAGAAGACGACGCTCGGCGCGAGCTTGAGAATCGGGTTCAAAAAGTCGAGCGGGAACATGAATGGCCCCGGAATATGGATCAGATAGAGCAGCCAGAAGCCCCAGGCTCCATAGCGAAAGAACATTTTCGCGTTCCTGCCTTTGCACTGCGTCGACAAAAAGTACATGCCGCCGCCAGCCAGCAGGGGCCACAACAAACTAAGCAGCCAAACCATGGTGGGTTACTCCTCCCCTCGTTCCGTCGTCGAAGCGCGTCGGCTCATTCGGCTACGCGCTTGAAGTCCTCAGTGCACTCTATTTCGTGTGTGCGATGCACCTCTATAGCCTATACGTACGCAAAGCGTTCCCGGTGTCACAGCCCACCCTCACACCTCGGACTTATCGTTCGCGAACCGATGGCCGCTCTCCTGCATCGTCGAAAATCTCCTCGCAATCGCTGATATAAGTCGCCATATTAGCGGGGCGAATGGCATTTTAGCGAGAAAGAGCCTGCCTGTGACCAATCTCACATCCATTTCCCGAATTGTGGCCACTGTTATAGCGTCTCTAATTCTGTAGCGGCGACGCTACAGCAGATCCAATGGCAGCTTAGCCGGATTTGAGAGGCAGTGCAGCATGAAGATCGCAGAGTGTTTGCAGCGTGTGCGCCTGTTTGCAGACCTTACGGATGAGCAGCGCGAGCGCATCGCCGCGGCCTGCCGACGCCGCACCTATCGCGGCAAAGTGAACCTTTTCCGTGAAGGCGAGCCGGGCGGGCAGCTCTACATCGTCCTACGGGGCGGAGTGAAGATCTACTCCGGGGATGGCGACAGCGGCTCGGAGACAACGCTTGCACTGCTGGCCAAAGGCGATTTTTTCGGAGAGATGGCTCTGCTCACTGGCGGTCTGCGCACCGCCTCCGCAGTCACTCTCTCCGAGGAGACGGAGCTTCTGCTTCTGGATCAGGGGAGCTTTCATGCGCTGCTGCGCGAATCCTTCGAGCTGACGAGCGAGCTGCTGCGCAATCTGGCTCTGCGGCTCAAGCACACCAACGAGAATCTGGTCGCGATGTCCTCGAACTCCTCACTGTCGCGAGTGGCGAAGCTGCTGCTTGCTCGCGCGGACACTGGCAGTGGCCTGCTGTGCCCGCCGCTTTCCCAGGAGGAGATCGCGCATCTCATCGGAGTGCGCCGAGAGACGGTCGCCCGCAATCTGGCGCGGCTCGAATCGACTTTTTGCCTGCGCCGCAATCGAGGGCATCTGGTCGTGACGGATCGCATCCGACTGGAGCAGATGGCGCGGAGCGCTTGAATTTTTAATCTTTCACTGCCATCCTGAACGGGGATTGGCGGCGGCTCAGAAGTCCCTGTGCAGGGACTGTGTGCGGTTGGAAGCGAATAGCATGAACTCGCCGGGAGGGAAGATGGAACTTCCTCCCGGCATTTTTTTTGTTTTCTGCGTCACATCAAGGCCTAATCCGGCGTCTCTACTATTAAGGTTTCTGCTCTTCGCGTTGCCGCGGCCTCACCTCGTCAACAGAGTCAGCCTCGTCATGTGAGTCTAACTTCGCTAAGAGTGCTGCCGCAGAGTGAGCCGAACGTCCCCAATCCGTTTGAAAATATCCCTTTTCAGGAGGCTGATATGTTTTCTCGTCCTATTTCCCGCTCTGCACTGCTAGGCGTCGCCGGGCTGCTGACGCTAGGAATGTTCGGCTGCGGAGGCGGCACCAGCATCGACAAGCCGTTCGGCACCAATCCCAACGACACCAACCATCAGCGGGTCTTCAACGTGCTGATCGGCTCGCCCGGCGCGGGAGTCAACATCACGCAGCGCAACCAGAACATTAACCCCTCACCGCTCTCGTTCGGTCAGGGCACCAGCTACGCGACCGTCTCCAGCGGGATTGCGATCAAAACGGACGCTGTTCAGGCAGGAACAGCAACCCTGATTGCGCCTGAGAACTCGGTCACGATGACGCGTGATTTCTTCTACACGCAGGTCATCACAGGCGTAGCCGGAACCTCAGGCACGACTGCACCCCAGCTGATACAGTTCAGCGACAACTTTCCCGGCGCCATCGCCTCCAGCAGCGCGGTCGTGCGCCTGATCGATCTCTCACCGGACTCCCCGCCCATCTCGCTCTATAATACGGTCGGAACGCCGCCGACTGCGATCGCGGTGATGGGTCTCGGTGGAGTCGCTTACGGCAACACCTCCGGCAACAGCAGCTCCGCCTATGTGGCCGTCACCGCAGGAAACTACAATCTGGCCGTCCGCGACAGCGCAGGCAACGTTGTCTCATCCCTCGGCGCGGCCACCCTGGCAGGCGGACACGCCTACACGGTGCTCGTCTACGGTCTGGTCAGTCCGCAGGCTGGTCAGCCCTCCGCACAGAGCCTCCTTCTCACGGACAAGTAATCAGGATAAATTGATTTTTCCTTCCGAGAAGCGACCTTTCTCCGTGCGCTGCCTGACCCCCGGCCCCTTAACGGAAGGGGGTTAGGCAGTTCAAATGGTGTACAATAGGGCAGAGGAGTCTTTCATGTCCGATGCCGCTCGTTCGCTGGCTGTCTATGTCCATATCCCGTTCTGCGCCAGACACTGCGCTTACTGCGATTTCAACACTTTTGTCGAGCGGGCGCAGAGCGGGCTGGTGCTGGAGACAGTGGCGGCGATACAGGCTGACATAGCGCGAACGGCCCGTGAACTCGAGGCAGAGCACGGCAGGGTCACTGTTCCGACCATCTTTTTTGGGGGCGGGACGCCTACGTTTCTCAGCGGCTCGCAACTGGCATCGCTGCTTGGAACGGTAAAGGACAATTTTGCGGTCGAGCCGAACGCCGAGATTTCCAGTGAAGCCAACCCCGGCTCGTCTGATGCGGAGAAATTTGGAGCGATGCGGGAGGCGGGGTTCAATCGCCTGAGCATCGGCGTGCAGTCCTTCGATGACGGTCTGCTCGTCGCTCTGGACAGATTTCACACTGCGGGAGAGGCCGAGCGGGCAGTCGCGGCAGCGCGGGAGGCTGGCTTCAGCAACCTGAACCTGGATCTGATGTTCGGCCTGCCGACGCAGAGCCTCTCGCTGTGGGAGACGACTCTTGACCGTGCCCTTGCCCTGGGAACGGACCACCTGTCGCTCTACGCCCTGACGCTCGAGCCTGGAACGCGCTTCGAGCGACTCCACGCCGGAGGAAGGCTGGATCTCCCGGACGAAGATGACGAGCTCGCCATGTACGAGCGCAGCATCGGCCTGTTGACAGCGGCGGGGCTCGAGCACTACGAGGTCAGCAACTTCGCGCGTCCGGGCTTCCGGTCTCGGCACAATCAGGTCTACTGGCGCAATGAGGAGTATCTTGGCGTGGGGCCGGGGGCCGTTTCCTGCCTGGAGGGACGTCGCTGGAAACGCGAGAAGCTTCCGGCGCGCTATGCGGCGAAGATGAAGGCGGGGACGGATCTAGCTGTAGAGTCGGAGCAACTCGACGCGGATGGATCGCTCGGCGAGACGATGATGCTGGGCCTGCGTCTGCGTGACGGGCTGCCACTCGAGCGAATTCGTGCCCGCTTCGGCGTGGAGCCGCGCGAGCGATTCGCCCTCGAATTGGCTCGGCTGCAGTCGGAGGGGCTGCTTCACCTCGAGGCAGACACGCTGCGTCTGACGCATCGCGGCCTTCTCCTCGCCAACGATGTGCTGGCGGCCTTCCTCCCCGATTAGCGGCTCGCTTCGTGGTCTATGACCATGTCTAGGATCTCCTCCATCGCCAGAGAAGCGCCATCTTGCAAAAGCATCGCGAATTCTGCGGGGTCGAGCGCAGCTTCCAGCTGAGCATGAGTGCGCTCCAGCGTAATTCGAGTGGCCGGGATCATCGGGAATCCCATGGCATCCCGCATTGAACTCGCGGCGGCAAGGCATCGGGCAGCCATGCGATATTCGCCAACGCTCTGAGCGAACGCCGCATACGATTCCAGTATCATCAATGTCGGATATCTGTCTCCCAGAGCGCGGCAGAGCAGCAGGCACTCCGATATCGCCACTCTCGCAGCCTGGTGTTCCCCGACAGCCGTGAGAATGAAGCTTAGCTGCCCTGCGCGAGGATGATGCCTTGCCGATGGCCCAAACCCCGCTGCATAGCCAGACAGCGCTCCGCGTAGCCTCTGGCTTGCACGAACTCCTCACGGGCCGAAGCAACCACGCAGAGATTGTTGAGCACCATCGACAGCACCTTCTGATCCTGAACCTCCTCCTCGATCGCCAGAAACTGGGCATAGTAGGGCTGCGCCTTCTCCAGCTCTCCCTGAACACACCAGAGATTCCCAAGGCTCATCAGGGACATTGCGACCTCGCTAAGCTTTCCATTCGCCCGGTCGAACGCCAACGCCTCCTCATACAGGGCGCCTGCCCGTTCATAGTTGCCCTGATTGCGCACAAGATTTCCCAGATTGGCAAGCACCCCCGCAATGCTCTCCGTATCGTGCATGTCGCGGCGAATGCCCAGGCTCTGCTCGTAGCACTCCGCCGCCCTTTCCGTGTCCCCCTGCATGTTGACGATTACGCCAAGCCCGTTGAGAAGATGAGATCTAAGAGCCGTCGGCACGGCTTCATCTAGGCGAGTCAGAGCCGCCTCTATGGCCGTCTCCAGGAACTTGACGGCAGCGTCCCATTCGGCGACCAGGCCCTGGAGGGTCTGCTCATTGGCGACAGGATAGACGACTTCGCACACTTTGCCTTCCGGCGATTGGAGCGAGGCCTTGGCGATATCTTTCAAGGCGGTTTGGACGTTCATGCCTGCCGGACCGGCTTGCATGCGATTGAGGAGCGCCTGCCCGGTGAGATCGGAGGCTTCCTGGTCCTCTCCTGCTTCCTCGGAAGCGTACGGGGAGGTATCCTCCTCAGTCGGGGGACGCAAGAGCGCTTCCATCTGGGCGCGCACCACAGGAGAGAGTCGCTGGCAGATCGCTGCACAGAAGGCTTCCTCGCGCGAGCGGATTGCGGACTGGATCCAGCGCGACAGACGCTTCGGAGCGGGTGGTTCCAGATGCAGTTCGCGACATTGGTCGTAGAAAATCGCGGTCAACGCCTCCGGATCGCGCTCCTGGGGTAGAATATGCTGGACCATCCAGGCGAGGATCGCTTCGCTATCTGCCTCCGTACTGGGGCGAAACGCGAGCGCTTCGCGAATCTGAGCACGATGATACTCCGCCGTGCGCCCTTCCGTGGGGTACTGCACAAACAGTCCGGGGCGAGTTCGACCTGTTCGGCAAGATGGCGAACCACCGAGAACGGAATCTCCTGTCTGGCTGGAAAGCGCCCCTCCTGCTGGAAACACTTGAGCAGCACCGCAAAGCCCAGACGGGTGGCACCGGTCTTATTCTGTAGCAATTGGCGATTTTGGGAAGCAGGGTGAAGTGTGCGACGAGGTCTTCGTCGCTCCAGAGACGTTTCATGGATTCTCCTGAAAGGGTGAGATTGGGGAAAACGCGGGGCCTCAGCGTCGGCGTTTTCGCGTCTCGACCAACTGCTGCTTGATGGTTTCCAGATCGGTCTCTGCATACCGCAACGTCGTCTGGATGTTCTTGTGTCCCATGAGTTTGCGGACCGAAGGCAGCGGAATGCCGTCGCGCAGTTTTTGGGTCGCATGGGTATGACGCAGGCGGTGAATGGTAATCGCTTCCGCTTCCGCCAGGAATAGTGCCGGCTTCTTTTGTCGGGCGATCTCAAGATAGCGCTCAAAGTGGTAGTATAGCGTCGTATAGTCTACGGCTTCTGCGGCACGGCCGCTTTTGCGCGCGTCGCCTCGGAAGAGCGGTCCGGTCTTCACTAGCGTCTTGAGCAGTTCTCGCAACAGACGAACCGTTCTTGGCGCGTCAATCAGGGGAACGACCCGTTCTCTGTCGCCTTTGCCGAGAACGCGGATATAACCGCCGTCCACATCGTTGATGTGAGTATGAGGGATGAGAATTCCCAGGGCTTCGCCGACCCGGATGCCGGTTTCATATAATAAGGAGAGGAGCAGCCGGTTTCGCTTGTGCGTTGTCGGGATAGCTGAGAGGATCGCTTCCACCTGATCTTCGCTCAAAGGGCGTGGATCGCGTTCTGGCAGACGAACAGGCTCCAGTTTGACCGTGGGATCGGCAGGCAGCAGATCGTTTTGTACGCCCAGGCGAAACCTGTTCTTCCTACATCTTTAAGTTTGTTTGAAGCCTGAACCAGACGAGTAGAGGGGAAAGGTCTTTCTCCTCTACTCCCCATATCAAATCCCGCATGGGAGGGAAACCGGTGCAACCTCAGAAAAACCTTGCCGAAGAGATGACTCACGATTTATCCAGAGTGGCGCACATGGGTGCTCCACGATTATTTAGGAGGACGCCCCCTGACTGAGACGATGCGGGAGCAGATTCATCTTTTGGGCATGTCGTTTGGTGTTCGTCAGGCAATGGCGATGGCTCGGAATAAAGAACCATGGGCGGACGACTACTTGCGCTCTCTCGAAGCGGAAGATGTTGCGTTCCAGTCTGTATCGTGACCTGCGCTTTTGCGTTTTTTTTGTTTTGCTACTTTGCGGCTGGTTGGAGTCTACTCTATTCCGACATCCTCAACGGAGGGCAGCTTTCTCGCGCCCAGAATGTAGAAATCCTCTTTATCGCAGTAAAGGGAGATTTTACTCTGATGGGGGATGGGCAAAAATAGCCGGATTGATGCCTGCTCAATCCTGACGGTTCCGATCTTTCCGAATCACAGATGTTTCCGCTATTTGCTGGTAATCGCCGCCTTCGCGAGGAATAGTGTTGCTGGAAACCTCGCTCAAATCTGCGCGCATCATGGGACAATGCTATTCATGAACACTACATTAGACAACGAAGCAAACACGCCGAACGCTCCTTCCGCTTCCTCG
>JANXLO010000098.1 GCA_025355115.1 Chthonomonadaceae bacterium | reverse complement strand
GTTCTCAAACCGAACATTCCGCCCTCGCTCACCCCTCAGCAGAAGGAAGCGGCAAAGAAGGTCAAAATCCTTCTTATGATCGATAAACAGACCTTCCAGTTCCTACGCCTTACGATCGACAGCGCGAAGGGAAGCCTCGTTCAGTCTGCTAGCTCCCAGACGCTTAACGGCACGATCTCGGACAGTGTCTTTCTCTGGACGCCACCCGCCGGCTACAAAGAGCAGGCTACGCCGCAACAAGGAGCGCCCGGAGGCGGTGGTACTGGCATTCCCGGAATACATTAAAAGTGGACACAGCAGGCGGTCGTCGGATATATCTAGTCAGGCATGGAATAACCGAATGGAATCTAACGATGCGCATGCAGGGCCAGACGGATATTCCTCTCGCGCCAAAAGGGCTCGAGCAGGCGCAGTTGATTGCGGCTCGACTGTCGAGCCTTGTCGAACCACCTCAAGCCGTGTGGTCAAGCGATCTTGCCCGTGCAGTTGAGACTGCAGAATCTATCGCACGTCCGCTCGGCTTGATTGTTCGAACTCTCCCGGGTCTGCGTGAGACGGGATTTGGCGAGTGGGAAGGGCTGACTCATGACGACATACAGGCTCGTGGTGACGCAGACCTGCTCGCTAGATATCGACAGGACCCCGTTCTGCATCGCCCGCCAAGCGCGGAACCTCTTCAGGCGGTGTGGGAGCGAATGCTGGCTGCGCTGGAGACGATTCGCGCCAACTCCGACAATGCGAAAGACATTGTCATTGTCGGTCATGGAGGCAGTCTCCGCGCACTCGTATGCGACCTGCTGTGCGCTCCTATCTCCGCTCAACATCAGCTGTTCTTCGACAATGCATCTCTGAGCATCATTGAGGAGAAGCCGAGACTCAACGGGATGCACCGCCGACTTCTGCTCTTCAACGACTGCAGCCACCTGCACTGTCAGCCCTCCTCCCCTTAACACCAAGATAGTCTGCTCCATATCCTAACTTGCACCGGTTAAAGCGTGCGTCCTTCTCTCCATCGCTGTCTACTCGTCATCAATCCAGAGGGAAGCCTGCAACAGCAAGTGCAGTGCGCGTGAAGTTGAGAACGGGCCAGACGGAATGTGGAGGGGAAAGGACAGGCTCATCATTTCTGATGGCCCAAATGAAGGCGGTATCAGGCTGATCAGGCATGGCTGAGTCCGGTACGTCAAGCGCGGATTCGGGGAAGGGGGTCAGGCCACCAGACCCGTCCGACCATAGAAGCCGAGTATCCCTCATGACGAAATCAGCGAGTTCCGTGTGGATGACGATTTCTTCGCGCCACGTGTGGGCATCTCCAATAAAGGTGAAGGTGAGTGGAGGGAGTTCTAGCTCGCTTGTTGTCAGTGATCTGGTCTGAGCAACCAATCTGGCTTGGCCCCATGTGGCGATGGGAACGGGAGTGTCTCTGGTTTCGATCGTGGCGTGAATTTCTGTCGCATGCATGTCCGTTACCCAGAAAAGTAGGTCCAGTTGATGCCCGTTAGCGTCAGCAAAGAAACCGCCGGGGCAACGAGTTGGGTCATGACGCCACGTTCCAGCATTCGGTGTTATCCAGTCCTCGCTAGAATACAAATTCACGGAGGTGATGCGGCCCCATTTGCCGCTTCGCAAGGCTCTGCGAAGTCGGCGCGAGTCGAGGCGATATCTGGACTGGTAGGCAATCGCTACAGTTTTGCCGCTTCGCTCCGTCGCTTCAACTACTTCGCTCGCCTCATTGGGGATCAGGCTCAGTGGCTTCTCGCACAGCACGTGGAGCCCTGCCTCAAGCGAAGCAAGCAGCTGCTCGACATGTAACCGATTGGGAGAGCTGATGCACACGGCATCCAATTGAACGGATTTCAGCATCTCGGCATAGTCGGCAAATCGCGGCAG
>JANXLO010000129.1 GCA_025355115.1 Chthonomonadaceae bacterium | reverse complement strand
GGCAGGCATGGCCTCTTCGATATCATGATCAGCACACCAGAGCTGAGGGAGATGATCGCCCGCCGTGCCTCCATCGCGGACATCACCGCCTATGTCAAGACCAAGCAGGGAATGCGAACGATGCTGGAGGACGGCTACCAGAAGATCGCGCAGGGCCTCACGACGCCTAAAGAGGTATTCACCGCCGTTTACTCCACCATGACTGTCGGCTGAGCAACGGCTCGCTCGCTGCTTAATTGAACGGCATCGTGGCCAGCTTGTGGGAAGGATTACGCCGTGAAATTGTGGGGGCGGGGCGCAGGTCTGCTATGCGTCGTAGGTCTGGTCGGCCTCGTGCTCTATGCCAGAGGAAGAGTCGCCTCCGTCCGCGATGCACACATTGCTCAATCTGGGGTGTTTCACGATGTCACGCGCGGCGCGGGATTGGATTTTCGCTACGACAACGACGCATCCCCTCAAAAAAGGTTCATAGAGACGACTGGCGGAGGAGTGGCTTTTCTGGATTTCGATCAGGACGGCCTGCTCGACATCTTTGCCGTGCAGGGCGGCCCCGCCCCCGGCAGTCCAGCCCGTTCCCGTCCCACGTGCAAGCTCTATCGAAATCGCGGGGATGGCACATTTGCCGATGTCACCGTCGCCTCCGGACTGGCGGGCGATTATGGATACGGCCAGGGCGTCGCGGTTGCCGACTACAACAATGACGGCTGGCCCGCGCTGCTGATAACCGGCTATGGCGGCGTTCATCTGCTTCGCAACGACCATGGGAAGTTCATCGACGTGACCGCGCAAGCGGGACTTCTCGAGAAGGGCGGGCCGCACTGGTCGACGAGTGCGGTCTGGCTCGACTACGATCGAGACGGCTGGCTGGATCTGCTGGTCTGCCGCTACGCCTCCTGGTTTCCCGACGCGGAGCAACCCTGCGCAGATCAGGACGATCGCCCGATGTACTGCGCCCCTACACAGTACCCTGGGGACAGTTGCGTACTCTACCACAACAATCGTAATGGGACCTTCACCGATGTGACGGCGCGGGCAGGGCTGGGAGCGCTGCGAGGCAGAGCGCTCGGCGCGGTGAGTCTCGACTACGATTTCGACGGCTGGCCAGACCTGTTCGTAACGCACGATCTCGCCCCGAACTGGCTCCTGCACAATATGCGCAACGGCACATTTCAAGAGGTCGGGACGGCAGCAGGAGTCGCGGTCGGCCCGGAAGGGCAGCCACTCTCCGGCATGGGTGTTGCGGTGGGCGACTTCGAGGGAACCGGCAGGGAGAGCCTCTTTGTCGGCAACTTCAGCCACCAGCCGCGCTCCTACTACCTCAATCAGGGGGATGGGACATTCCGATGGGCTGGTCCCTGGGCAGGGGTCGGCGAGAGCAAGCAGCCCTATCTTGCGTTCGCGGCGGAGAGTCTCGACTACGATCTCGACGGGCATCTCGATGTGGCCGTCGGCAATGGACACATCAACGACAACGTGGACCGCATCCGCGGCGACGTCACGTATCGGGAGCCGCAGCAGTTGCTGCATAACCGGGGTGACGGTCGGTTCGAGGAGGAGCTGTCGCAGGAAGGTGGACTGCGCCTGCCCCGCGTGACGCGCGGGCTGGCCGTCGGGGACTATGAGAACAGCGGTCGTGCGTCCGTTCTGGTGAGCGGGCCCAACGAGCCCCTTGCTCTTTTCCGCAACACGGGCGCGGCGGGCAGGCACTGGATCGGATTTCGGCTTCAGGGCACACACAGCAACCGGGACGGAATAGGGGCCGTAGTGAAGCTGCGAACCGGTCTGCTGAGGCAGATGCGCGTTGTGCACAGCGGGTCGAGCTACTGTTCCCATAGCGACATTCGACCGCTGTTCGGCCTGGAGACGGCGACAACAGCCGAGGATATCGAAATCATCTGGCCCTCCGGATTGAAGCAGCGCCTCTCCTCTCTCCCGGCAGACCACTACTATCTGGTCGTCGAGGGCGGGCCTTGTGTGCCTGATCCGCGCCTGCTTCCGCACTGAGTTGAAAAAATTTGCAGGGTATCACCTCTCCAATCTTGAAAGAGCGAGGAGAGCGTACAGAAATTCATTCTAGTCGCCGCCCGCCGTGCGATTCCGGACGCGGGCGACATTCACACATCTCGCGGAGGAGACTATGTCAAAACCCAGAATGCCCTTGATTATTGTGCTTCTACTCGCCGTTGTGGCCGGGGCCGTGTTCGGGGGAATGCGACTGGTCAAGGGAATGGGGATCGCATCCAACGCTGGAGCCGAGGCGAAGGCCGAGGAGGCGGAGCGCAAACAGTGCCAGGAGCAGCTTGCCCTTCTCTACAAAGGCTGGAAGCAGTATCGCGCGGATCACAAGGGCGCTGAGCCGCCCTCGATCGAAGCCATGATCCCTAAATACATCGCGAAAGTGGAGCTCCTTGAATGCCCCACTGCTGTCCGGCTGGAGAAGCAGCATATCCATCTGGATCAAGGCGGATTCGAGCTGAACCGCCGAAATGTCGTCGTGACCTATGGATTTCGCTGGCTGACCGCAGGCTTCCCGATGCAAGTCAAGAAGCAGGGAGATCAGGTGCCCCTGATTATCTGCAAGTCTCATCAGCAGGCGATGTACTGGAAGGCATACAGCAAGCCCCCGCGGGAAGGCTCCTTCGATGATGAGGAAAGAGCCAAGCTCACCCCGGAAGTGGCAAGCGCCCCCATTCTCGGAGTGCGGCGCAACGGCAAGGTGGAGGCCCTGAGCCTCTCCACCGACCGCTAACGACCCATTGCGAAGCCGATGTCGGCCTGAACGCAAACGCCCCTCTGTCCTGATTGGACAGAGGGGCGTCTCCTTAGGAGTTGGCTCAGGGCTGCTTCGGGTCTTCGACGATCTCTACCGGGCCTCCAGGCTGAGCTTTCTCGTTGCCCGACAGCACCGGCCCGATATGCTTCCAGAGCGCGGAGGTAAAGCGAATTAGCTGCTGCCGTCGCTCCTCATCCGTGCCGGGAGATTCCTGGGTGATGCGGACGAAATAGGACGGCTTGCCTGCATCCCCATAGAACATCTGACGCAGAATGGCGTTTCGGGCATCGGGCGCCGTCTGAAGAATTTTGCCTTCGACCACATAGAACATCATGAATTCAAACCGGTCGGCCTCGCCGTTGCGGTGGTACTGGCACTCGTTCAGGGTAACCTGAAGCGTTCCAGGCCTTGTATCCGGGAGAAGCGGCAGCTTCAGGTATCTGATGTCCTCCAGCACAGCGTTGCTGCCGAACGAGCAGGTGTGCGGATCGTGAAAGGTCTTGCGCCCGTTGCCAGCCGTGATGAACACATTGATATGCGAGCCGTCGGAGCCGCCGTATTCGCGGTTGATGACCCGGAGGGGGGTCAGCACCTCGTTCACCTCTTTGGTCAGCTTATCGCGATAGGGCGAAGGCGGAGTGGACCACGAGTAAGCGCCCTCCGTCATCTCGAGCGGCACCTGCGCCGTGGAGATGGGCGGCTGCGGATTGAGGCCCCGCGTGAGCACTGGAGTGATCAGCATCGCCGCGAGCAACATGCCGTCCACACCCAATATGAACGGTGCTATGCGACGCAGCTGCCCGGCATCCGGGCGCCATGCCAGAAGCATCTGCCACCAGGCAGGCTCCTGAGGCGCATCCGGCCCCTCGGCGTCCGCCTTGGCATCGTCACTGGCCTGCTGCTCGTCGTTCAGGGGGATTCCGATGAAGCGCTCGCACTTGAGGATGCGCGCGAAGTTGAAGAGAAACAGGAAGGCGAGCGTCAGAACGATAAAGCCGCTGTAGTCGTGGAAAATTCCGGCGGCTTTTGGGCTGACCAGTTCACCGACCACACCGATCAGGGTGATGCGAAGCGCATTGATGAAGAGGCTGAGCGGAATGGTCACGAAGAAGAGCGCCCAGCGCTTCCAGAGTGCGCCTTCGACCAGATATGCGAACGCGGCGGTGAAGGTCAGAAGCGAGACGAGCGTCTTGAAGCCGCTGCAGGGGAGCTCGACGGACATCAGGTAGTTGTCCATCTGAATCATCGCGCCCTGCTGCACCGCGTGGAGCGTCAGGACATTGAGGAACATGGCCGCCAGCTTCGCGGAGAGCATCTGAATCGGAAAGGCGATCGTGCCGATCAGCTGATCCGGAATGAGCGGCATCATCATGACGACGAAGCAGAGCGGGAAGAGCAGCAGGCGTGTCTTGGCTTTCCCGACAAGCATAAGCGAGGCCGCGAAGACCATGAGCAGGAAGGAGAAGGACTGGAGCATCGTGACATCGAGGCGCTTGCCGAGCAGCAGCAGCGCCATGGAGGGCACCACGAGCAGCAGCCCCGTCCACGAGGGATCCGAAGGCGTGTCGATCAGCTTCTTGCGGTCTCTCCAGATCATGACTGCCACGAAAAAAGGCACGAATATAGCGTGCGCATAGAAGCTGCCGGGGGCGGTCCATTCCTCCCACCACCACTGGAACATATGGGAATAGACCAGGATGCCGAGGCCGATTGCGGCAGCGACGGGCAGCAGGTAGTGGAGGGGGAATGCAGGCCGATGAGCCGGTAAAATTTCTTCGTTCATGGTGCTGGTGTGCTCCCGAGTCCCTTCTGTCAGCGGCCGTTCGGAGCGGGCTGTGTGCGCGCCTGCTCGGGGAAGAAAAGTCGCTCGATTTGCGGCTTGTCTCCGGGATCGGCGCTCTCGAATTTGGCATTGGCCCAGAGATTGGCGAGCATCTCGGACGGCGGGCGGGTGCGGCGCATCGCGACATTCGTCTTGATGCGGTTAAGGGTTTTGGGATCGTTCAGGTCAGCTTTCTTGCCGGGCTCGATCCCGATCATTTTGACGACAAGCCGACGAGCGCCCTGCTGCCCAAGGTCCCCTGGCAGCATCACTTTCACATAATGCGGGCTCATCGAGAAAACTTCCTTATTCATTTCGGTGCTGTAGGCCTGAACGAAGGTGAATTTGTCGTCGTCGCCGATAAAGACGACTTCCCGGGGAAACATCTGCATGATGGTTTTCGGCCCAACAGGCGGATCGGTTTTGTCCATCAGGCGGCGGATGTCCTCGAGATGAATCTCATTCAAAACGGCAGCGACCTCGGTGTGCGCTTTGGCGGGAGTATCGTAGAGGGCAGGATGCGCGCTGTACTCCTCCTTGACCTCCTCCTCGGTTACGGCGACGTTTTTGGCGAGCAGCTTCTGCTGCTCCAGCTGCTGCTTGATCTCCGCTCGACTCTCCTCCGCGAGCCAGGGGCTGCTGGCGAGGCGCGAGGCGAACTGCCAGTCGAGCTCCTTCTTGAGATTGTACTCGTCGGTCACCTCGGACTCGGTGGGAGCGACGCTCTGCTTGCGGGCCTCCTGATCGATCAGCAGACGCTGCACAATCATGGCCTTGTAGCTCGGCCCGAACTGCTTCTCCAGATAGTCGTCCATATCCGACCGGGTGACGCTCTCTGAATTCAAAGTGAAAATCGTCTTCTTATTGCGGTATCGCATCCAGAAGATGATGTTGAAGGTGAGAGACATCAGAAGCACGAATATGATTATAGGTTTTAAGAGACGCATTACCTCATCCTTTGTACGAGTCAGCCTAGGCTAAAAATCGGGGCCAGTAAGATCAGCATTTGGCATAGCTGCATGCTCGACGCGGCTAGCGATTTAGCGCGACGGCATGCATCGCCTTCGCTATATTCTCGACCCATCGATCCAGAGTGTATCCCGCTTCAACGTCCCTGCGAGCCTGCGACCCCAAGCGCTCCGCCTCTTCAGGCGACTCGAGAAGACGAAGCAGGGCGCAGCGGAGCGCAGCAGGGTCGCCGGGCGGGACGCTAAGTCCGTTCTCGCCATCGCGGACGATTCCGGCTAATCCTTCAGTGCGCGTGACGACAACGGCCTTGCCCATCGCCATCCCTTCAAGAAGTGCGGTGATGCCCGCCTGAAAATCGGTGTCATGGAGCGGCACTACAATCATACGCGAGGCGGCGTAGAGCCTGCGAAGATCCGCATAGTCGCGGCGGCCCGACGTCACGTTCGGCGGCAAGGGACGATCCCAGGCCACGGCGCGATGACGGCTCCAAGGGCTTGCCGCCGCAAGGCGCACGTCCGCGTCCAGCGTGCTGGCAGCCTCTATGAGAGTAGGATAGTCTCGCCATTCCAGCCCAGCGCTGCTGATCAGGCGCGTTGGAGCCTCCGGCATGGGGGACAGGGGGCGAAAGAAAAGTTGATCGGCATGAAAAGGGATCCTGTGCAGCTTCGCATCCGGAACTCCGAGCCGCTGGACTGCATAGCGATACTGCGAGTCCGAATAGACGAAAAGCGCATCCATCTGCGAATGAAGCCTCATCAAAAAAGAGCGCTTCTTCGGTGAAGAGAGGCGGTGACCGATGACGACATGCCCCGGTCGCCTTCCATTCCGTCCCAGCAGCAACGCCAGCGGTATCCCCACGTTTTCGCCGTTGCTGAATATTATATCATACTCTTCCCGGTAACCGTATCCGAGAGCGGCGAGGGCGGCATCTTTCCCGGCCAGGCGGGCCAGATGGACGAGGGCGGGACGCCGTTCGGCATCGAGCGCCGCATAGTCCATGAGGTCGGCCCCAAGAGCGTCCTGCAGAGCAAAGTAGTCCGGCATCGGCCGCATGTCACGCCGCGCGTCCTCCCTCCCGCCTGCGACGGCGACACTGGGGATCAGCAGCAGAACTTTGAGTCGTGGCACCGTGGCGCTCACTGCATCATGCCCCTGAGCAGAGTACGGCACCGTAATGCTCCAGAATTTCAGTCATGCCTACTCCTAATGCAAGAAACGTGCCATAACTGCCCGACCCTCTGTCTGCGGAGCGGGAAATAGAGCGACATGATGCTTCCAAAGCGGAACAATCATGATAGGAGCCCCGTCCTATTTTCGGCTCGGCGTCGAGCATTCATCACAAAGGAGACTCTGTATCCGCCATGAAACTTTCGACCCTCAACGATCTGTATCTGGAGGAGTTGCGTGACCTCTACAGCGTGGAGAACCAGATTCTGAAGGCGTTGCCCTCGATGGCAAGCGCCGCCACATCGCCTGATCTGAAGTCCGGATTTGAGACGCATCTCAAGCAGACGCAGGAACATGTTTCCCGCTTGGAGACGATCTTTGAGAAGCTTGGCAAAAGCCCGAAAGGCAAGCACTGCAAGGGCATGGAGGGCATTCTGGAGGAAGGCAAGGAGCTGCTGAAGGAGCAGTCGGAGCCGGATGTGCTGGACGCTGGCCTGATCACTGCGGCGCAGCACGTCGAGCACTACGAGATCGCAGGATACGGAACCGTCCGCACCTACGCAAAGCTTCTGGGCGAGACGCAGGCAGCAAGCCTTCTACAGAAAACA
>JANXLO010000128.1 GCA_025355115.1 Chthonomonadaceae bacterium | reverse complement strand
TATTTTCTACGACAAGCTCGCGCCGCTCCCGGTTGTTGGCATGGCGTACCGAACCGTACCTGCGAACAGTCCGGACACCCCTGTGCTGGACGTCATCTCGCAGATACTCTCGGTGGGTCAGAGCTCGCGCCTCTCGCGTTCGCTTGTTCGCGACCAGCAGATCGCCTCCGATGCTTCGGGCTTCACGCTCAGTCTCGCGGTCGACGGCCTGTTTATGTTCCAGGCGACCGCCAACCAGGGCAAAGCCCCCGCTGACATCGAGAAGGCGCTGCTGGCACAGATAGAGATTCTTCGTGACACGCCGGTCAGCGCGGGCGAGCTTGCCAAGGCCAAAAATCAGGCTCTGGCAGGCAAAGTGTTCGGATCCCTCTC
Organism: Chthonomonadaceae bacterium; assembly: GCA_025355115.1. GTDB lineage: Bacteria > Armatimonadota > Chthonomonadetes > Chthonomonadales > Chthonomonadaceae > JANXLO01. The sequence goes on along the minus strand of JANXLO010000128.1, from coordinate 3,453 downwards.
CACCGAGCAGAAGGCCGAGCAGCTTGGGGACGCCGACCTGAATTTCGGCAATCCCGAAGAGGTCAACCAGGAGCTTGAGAAGCTGAATGCCGTGACCATCGAGGAGGTTCAGCGGGTTGCCCGCAAGTACTTCGTGGCGGAGCGCCGCAATGTCTTCTACGACCTGCCCTCCGCTATGCAGCCGAAGGCCGATGCCACGACGAAGGAGATAAAATGATGCGAACGCAGCGAATCGTTTTAGGGATGCTCGCAGCGGCGTGTCTGATCTCCAGCAACGCGGCGACCGCTCAGAGGAAGCACAAGCAAAAGAGCCCGCCGAAAGCCGCGGTCAAAGCCGCCGCGGCGAAGCCGATGAGCGTCATGCCGCCGCTCGGCGCGCCCCATCCTCTTCGCCTGCCCCCAATTGTCGAGCGCACTCTGCCTAACGGCCTGCGTCTCGTTTTGCTTGAAGATCACACTCAGCCCGCGCTCTGGCTTCGCCTGGCTCTGCCTGCAGGCTCCATCCGCGATCCGCGCAATCGAGTCGGCCTGGCTCAGATGACCGCCGCACTGCTGACAAAAGGGACTATGACCCGGAGCGAGGCGCAGATAGCGGACATCGTGGACGGCCTGGGCGCCTCTATCGGCGCGGGTGCTGACTCAGACTATTTCACCGTCTCTGCCTCTGGCCTCAGCACCTACCGTGACACTCTGTTCGATCTCTTCGCGGACATCACGTTGCGGCCGACCTTCCCGATCGTCGAGATCGACCGCTACCGCACGATCATGCTCAGCAACATCACGCAGAGCCTCGCGGACGGCGGCACTCTCGCGGACATCGCCTTCAGCCGCAGACTGTACGGCGCTCATCCCTATGGAGACTTCTCCGCAGGAACGCCCGTCTCCCTGCCCGACATCACACAGCAGGATTTGAGCGCCTTCCACCAGACCTACTTCTCCCCAAGCGTTGCAACGCTCTTCGTCGCGGGAGATATCACCCTAGAACAGGCGACCGCTAAGGCGACCGCCGCGTTCGGGGAGTGGGAGCGCAAATCCGTCCCCTCACTTCCCGCGCCCCCGAAGGCTTCGCCGGACGCCTCTCAGGCGCAGATCACCTTGATCGACCGTCCCGGCTCCGCGCAGACACAGATTCGAATCGGCACGGTGATCGCTGGCGCGAGTGATCCGAAGCGTTACATCGCCTCCGTCGCCTCGTTCATACTCGGCGTGGGCAACGACAATGGGCGGCTGACGCGAGAAGTCCGCGTGAAGCGCGGCCTCACCTACTCCATCGGCAGCGATTTCGGGCGACGGGCGCAGGCGGGCGCGTTCGAGATCAGCACCTTTACCAAGACGCCCTCCACCGCCGAAGTCCTACGGCTGGCACTGGCCGAGACCTCGAAGCTCGCGCAGGATCCGCCCGCCGACAGCGAACTTGTCGAGAGCAAGACCCTCCTTAACGGTAGTTTCGCGCTCAGCGTAGCCACCACACCGGGACTGCTCGGCAGGCTTCAGACTGCGACGCTCTACGGCGCGGGCGCGAGCGATCTCACACTCCGAGCCAGCCGAATTCAGGCCGTCACTCCCACTCAGGTCTCCGATATACTGCACAACCTTAATATGCGCGGGGCGCAGATCGTGCTCGTCGGCGATGCTAAGGCGATTGAAAAGGATATTCGCCCGTTCGGCAAGGTGACCGTGATTCCTGCCGACTCCATCGACCTGCTCTCGCCGACGCTGCTGCCCGTCAGAGGCACCGGGACAGAGACGGCTCCTATCAAGCCGACAGCCGCTGAGACTGAGGCGGGCAAGGCTCTGCTCGCGGCGACCATCAAGGCTTTCGGCGGCGACGCTTTTCTCAATCTCAAGCAGTACCAGCTGAAAGGCAAAGGCGAGCTCTCGCCCCCCGGCCAGGAGATCAAACTGCCCGTCAACGATGCCACACTGACCTTCTCGCTCCCGAATCGCAGCCGCTACGACCTCAAAACCACGTTCGGGAACATCGTGCTCGCGACCGGCAAGGATGGCACCGGTTGGATTAGTGCGCTTGGGCAGATACAGGATGCGCCGCAGGGCGTTGGCAATATAGGGGATCCCACCGATCTCCTTCGCCGGGCCGCTAATGGAGGCTATACTGTCCGCCCGCTATCCGACAAGGAAGCCAGCAAGCCCATCAACGAAGCCGACGGAAAGGCGCTTCGCGGCTTCACTCTGACGGACGCCGCCAATCGGACGACCCACATCTACGCGGAAGCAGAAAGCGGGCTTGTTCGCCGCGTGGTCGTGCCCGACAACAAGGGCAGCGTCACCATCTTCCTCGGCAACTATCACGAGACGGAGGGGGTAATGCTGCCCGGCTCTCTCCAGATCACACAGAACGGCAAAACGTTCATTACGCTTAGCTTTGACACCTTCGCCGTCAATAAACCGGTGGAGGACGCTCTGTTTGCCCGTCCGAAATAGCCCCGAGATGCTGCGGAGCGCAACGCCGAACAGCCTTGACGAGGGCAAACAGATACTGTATACTGCTTTCATAGTTGTTTTGCACTGACTGTCGTGCAGACGATAAAGAAGTTGGTGTGGCACTACTCCCTTCCATGCTTCATTGGAGAGGCAGGCGGGGCCAGACAGTCGCAGAATAGACCCGTCGTTACGCAGTTGCCGCGCAGGGCGCGAGCAGGAAGAGAAGACGCATATTGAGGAAAACTTCGCCTGTCGCCGTGGTCGAGCCTCCCGATTCGGAGGCCGCTCCTCTGGCGGGCCTGCATGAGGGATTGGTACTTAAGGTGCACAGCGGGAAGTACGTGGTCCATGCCGATGCCGACAAGGAGAGCCGCCCACACTCGCTGACTTGCATCCTGCGCGGCAATCTTAAAAAGCAGTTTACTTACTCCTCCAGCGGCAGTCAGCCTCGACGCGTCACCCGCGCCAAACAGCCCCTGCATTCCGATACCGTCGCGGTCGGCGACAGAGTTCTCTACACCTCGGACGACGAAAAGACCGGGATAATAGAGGAGGTTCTGCCCCGCGTAACGCGCTTCGCCCGCGCCGCATTTCGAGGCCGCGAGCAGACGCTGGTCACGAACCTGGATCAGCTGGTCATCGTGTTCGCCTGCGTAGAGCCTAACCCCGACCTCTGGCGGATCGACCGCTGGATCGTTGCCGCCGAATCGAATGGGCTGGAGCCGATGATCATCGCTAACAAGCGGGATCGGACAGACGAGACCACCTTTCAGGAGCGCTTCGGCGAATTTGCGAAGATCGGATACCGGGTGCTGGCCACGAGTGCGAAGGCGGAGATTGGCATCGAGGAGCTGAGGGCAGCACTGCGCGGGCGAGTCTCGGCGTGCGCAGGAGCGGCGTGTAACCTTCGTTGAGCGATATCGCTGCCTGCGGATCGTCGACCGGCAATAACGGTGCGTAGCGCCAGAGGCTGGCGGGGCCGCGCTCTATCGCGCGCGGGGAAAAGTCGCG
>JANXLO010000246.1 GCA_025355115.1 Chthonomonadaceae bacterium | reverse complement strand
GCACGCGGCGCGCGCAATCGCGAGATCGCAGCGCAGCTCTTCCTGTCCATAAAGACAGTGGAGTATCACATGGCGCATCTCTTCGCCAAGCTAGGCGTCTCCAACCGCACCGAAGCAGCCCGCATCGCCTCCGAGCGTGGTCTGCTGTCCGATTTGCCAAACTCTGCCAGGTAGTGTCGGTTGAGGTGATTCAGTATAAGACTGATCCTCTAGCACCATCCCTATGTGCCTCTTCGGTTACACCTATCCATCGATGCCAGTCAGAGCTTCGGTCATTTCTGAAGAGTGCTTTTGCCAGGCGGCAATGAGGCGGTCATCGAACGGATCGTCGTCGCTGTTCTCGACTTTGCCGCGCGAGTCGAGCCACGCTACAGTGCGGCGTACGCCCTCGACCCACGGTATCGTATAGCGAAAGCCCAGGTCGGCGATGGCTGCGGAGTTGTCGAAAACGCTGGGGTACTGGAAGATGTCGATGCTGATTCCCGCACGACGAGGGCAGATTTTGGCCAGAAGGTCTGTGGGAATGTGGACGATGGTCGGCTTGGGCGCGCCGAGGGCTTCGGCGACTCCCTCATGATAGCGGTTCCACGTCATCCACTCTTCTCCCGTCAGATTGTAGCGCTTGCCAAACGCCTTTGAATTGCCCGCCGCGCCGACGAAGCCGCGTCCGACATCCTCGATGTGGCAGGCCGCCCACAGACAGGAGCCGTCACCATGCACGACGATAGGCTTGCCTTTGCGGATGCGGTCTAGATAGGAGGTGCGCCCGCCGAATGAATGGACAATGGTGCCGCCTTCGCCATACGTCTGGGAGGGACGCAAAATCGTGACTGGAAAGTCGCCCCGCTCGCCCGCTTCGAGTAGAATATCCTCGCACTTGCCTTTGTTCGCGCCATAACCGCCGATGGGCCGACGAGGCTCGTCCTCGTGGATGGGGTAGCGTGAGGCCGGCCCGCCGTAGACACAGACGGTGCTGCAGAAGATGAAATGCCCCGTGCGCCCTCGGAACGCCCTGACCGCACTTTCTGCGTCGGAGGGACTGAAGCCGACCATATCCATGACGGCGTCGAAATGCCCTGCTTCCGCCATCTGCGCCTCGAACGCGGCGTACTCCTTGCGGTCGCCGTGCAGGAACTTCGCGCCTTCCGGAATGCGCGCTTCGCTCTTGCCTCGGTTATAGAGCGTCACCTCGTCACCGCGCTCCAGCAGCTGCGTCGTGATCGCGGTGCTGATCAGACCCGTGCCCCCGATAATCAGAATCTTCACTTCAAGGTTTCCTTTCTGATGGAAAGGCCGACGGCACATGCCGTCGGCCTTCCTCGATGCGGTTCAATTTCAAGCGAGACGTTCGCGAACTCTGGACATAAGCTTGCCGATGGGAACGCCGTGGGGGCAGGCTGCCTCCGCTCCGCGCCAGTCCGCCGCCTCGATCGCCGCAAGGTCGCGCTGTGCGGCAGGCAACTGATCGTAGAGATCGCGGGCGTGCTGGGGCTTGTCATAGTGGTCGTGATACATCAGGAATCGCAGGCTATCCGCGATGGCGAGCTGTGCGCCTGCGCCGCTCCCGGCTTTGCAGAGATGATCGCAGCCCCGGCACCAGAGGTGACTGACGAGGCGGGCATGCTCCTTGATGGCATCGTTCTCAGCGAGGCTCAGTTTGCTTGCGACAGCCTCGGCGTTCTGGTTGACGTGATCGAGGTTGGTCATCTCCGAGCATATCGAGGCGATACGGTCGTCCACCGCCACGGCTTTGATCGCTGCCTGATGCTGGTTGAGGCCGCGCTTTCGGAACGGATCGTACTTGTCGGGGAGCGTCATGCCGCCGACCTGCGTCTTCATGGCGACGAGGCCGATGCCCTTCTTGAAGCAGCGATCCATGGCTTTCTCAAGATCGGCGCGCTTGTAGTAATGGCAGTCGTAGCGGAACATGATGACGTCGATGTAGTCGGTGTCCGCCGCCGCGTTCAGGCATTCGACGACGGTGTCGTCGTGCGTGGAGAAGCCGAAGAAGCGGGTTTTGCCGGTCTTGATGAGTCTGGCCGCCGCCGCTTTTGTCTCCGGGTCGGCTATCAGTTTCGGGTTTTGCACCTGATGGAGATAGAAGGCGTCCACGTAGTCTTGCTGAAGCCGGTCGAGCGCGGGCTGAAGCCGCTTCTCGATTTCGTCATGCCGATGTGTCTTGCTGACAAGCCATAGTTTCTTTCGTGCCGCGCTATGTCCCGTCGCGCCGCGAGCCTTCAGGAACTCGCCGATGGCCCGCTCGCTCTGGCCGCCTCGATACGATTCAGCTGTGTCGATGTAGTTGATCCCAGCCTCAAGTCCCACGCTGAGCACTTCGGGATCGATGTCCCAGGATCCGCCGTGCGCCAGTCTGGAGACCTTCATACCGGTCTTGCCAAGCGCCATCATGGGCATCTTCGGCTTGTCGGCCACAGCCGGAGGCGCCGCATGGCTCGCCGGGGCAAGCCCTACACCCAAAACGCCAGCCGCTCCAATCGCCGTGCCCGCCCGAAGCAGGTCACGCCGAGAGAGAACGTCGTGAGTTAAATCGTCGGAGAATTCGTTTCGTTCTGCCATTCCGGTTCCTCCTCTGCCGAATCGCCCGGTGCGTGGCAGATGTCTTACATATGCTAGACCATGATTCCACATCCCGCAACTCATCTCCTGCCAAACTTTAGTCAAAGACGCTCAATCAAGACTTTCACAACTTGTTTTCGCGAAGAGCAGTAACGCATAAGCCGGATGGGGCTTGACATTTGCGCGGGAATTTACTATTCTATAGGGCAGACTTACTTAAATCCTGACAGGAGAGGCAGCGAACCATGTCCCGCCCGAGCCTTCTTGTGGCTTTAGCCCTTGCATCCTTATTCACGTTCGCGCCTGGAGCGCAGATCATGCCCGCATCCGCCGACGCTTCCGCACCCCCGCCACTCTCTTCGACCGACGCTCGCGCCGTCGTTCCGCCCAACACGCTCGATACGCTTCGTGCCTTTCCTCAGGTGAAGACCCTGGCGGAGTGGGAGGCGCGAAGGAGCGCCATTCGCGAGCAGATCCTCGTATCGTGCGGGCTCTCCCCGATGCCGCCAAAGACACCGCTGAAGGCGAAGGTTTTCGGCAGGGTCACCCGTGATGGCTACACAATCGAGAAGGTCTATTTTCAGACCTACCCTGGCTTCTATCTCGCAGGAAATCTCTATCGGCCTCTCGGCAACCCGGCAGTTTCACATCCTGGAGTTTTGATCGCGCATGGGCACTGGGAAGTGGGCCGTATGGCGGATACGCCCGACGGCTCGATCCCCGCCCGCGCCATCACCTTCGCCCGGCAGGGCTACGTCGCCTTCACCTACGACATGGTCGGCTATAACGATACCCGACAGGTGACTCACCGCGTCTGGGCTGCAGATCGCCGTCACTGGCTCTGGGGCATTTCGGAGATGGGGCTTCAGACCTGGAACAGCATTCGCGCCCTCGATTTTCTCCTCACCCTCCCCGATGTTGACAAGAGTCGCCTCGCCATTACGGGAGAGTCGGGCGGCGGAACTCAGACGATGATCCTCGGGGCGATAGACGACCGACTGGCTGCCGTCGGCCCGTGCGTCATGGTGTCGCACTCCATGCAGGGCGGCTGCCTCTGCGAGAACGCCCCCGGCCTCCGCGTCGACTACTCCAACATGGAGATCGCCGCCTGCGCCGCTCCGAAGCCGCAGATCATGGTCGGAGCCGCTGGCGACTGGACCAGGACGATGATGACGGTAGAAGGGCCCGGCGTCGCGAGCATCTACAAGCTCTACGGCAAGCCGGAAAATCTCAGCTATGTCCTATTTCCCTTCAACCACAACATCAACCAGACCAGTCGGGAAGCCGTCTACAGCTTCTTCGGAAAAACCCTGCTCCACGAGAGCGATGCTGCCAAGCTGAAGGAGCCGCCATACAAGATGGAGCCGGTCGCTGATCTGCGGGTTTTTCCCAATGACGCGCCACTCCCATCCGACGCCAAGACCCCTCAGACACTTACCGATTCTCTGATTCTTCTGGGGCAGACCGAAGTACAGCGGCGCAAGCCCCATGACCGACGCAGCCTCTCCCTTTTCCAGAAAACTTATGAGCCCATTTGGAGGCAGACGCTTGCAGTCGAGACCCCGAAAGCCAGCAATCTTCTCATGAGGCCCGATTCCGAAAGGCTTCTGCCTGGCAGTCGCGCCACTCATCTTATCCTGGGGCGTCCGGGAC
>JANXLO010000241.1 GCA_025355115.1 Chthonomonadaceae bacterium | reverse complement strand
CGACGCCTCCCACACTCCGAGCTGGTAACTCCGATGCGACTCCAGCGACGCCCGGCATCCGATGGGTTGGACAAGCAATTGCTCCTGACCTGTTCAGTGCGCAGGATCCTGGAATATGGGCCTTTATCCAGCGCATCTATCCCGGAAGATGGTACACGGATGATGCGATGGTGAGGCATGCGTGGTCGTTCAATGGGGATTGGTGGCTGGATACCTGTTATCCGTATCCCTTCTGGTACACGCTCGGTCTTGTACCCAATAATGACAGCAGCGATTACGGAGACCTGGCAAACGATGTAGCCGACAGCACCGACGATTCTCCAGCCAAGCCACTGGACGACTCGATGTTCAGCGCCAAGATCGAGGAGAGCTTCCAGACTTATATGATGTATCGACCTGCCAGCAGCGGCGCCGTGAGCCAATGGGTTCCGTTGCATCGCATCTCATGGTCATGGGCTGCGAATGTAAACCGCCCGGCTGGCATCCTCAATACATGGGCCAATCTTCCCGCACCGCGACCTACGTTTATTTCGAGTGTAAGCGTCTCCGAGGATGCCCGATGCAAATTTCACCCGATCTGGAGACATGTGCTCATTGCCACTGCCGGAACCTGGCCTCCGGGATAGCAGAAGGAGAAAACTTATGAAACGAAATATGATGCTCGTCGCCTCGCTGACTGCCGTCTGCGCGGCGGGGTGCGCGAACGCTGGACAGCAGGCATCCAAGCAGCATGCCCCTTCAGACCCGCGGCAAGAGATCACGATTGCCCCCACTCCCGGAGGCGCGGAGAGGGTGGCGAAAATCAGGCGGATCCAGGCACTGGTCGTCGAGGGCAGAGCGGAGATGGCGCGGGGGCGCGACGCGCAGGCGGAGGCACTCTTCCGAAAGGCGCTCGCCCTCGACAACGACGGCATGGCCTGGCTGTCGCTCGCCAGAATAAGCGAGCGCCACGGCAGGCAGGCGGAGGCGCTGAAGGCCTACCACGCCCTCGTCTACGCGGACGGCTGGGGAGGTAGCGTCAACTCCAGCCCCAACACGCGGCTGCGCTACGTCCTGGCCCTCCTGCGCAGCCATCAGTGGCCCGAGGCGGTGGCGGTCTACGACAAGGCGATGCAGGGGACGTCCGTGACCAACGGGCATCCGATGTTCGATCTGCGCTTCGATCCGCAGGACCCCGACAGGGCGGGTCTGGAGGCGGCCGCTCATGTGGGCGTGGGGATCACCGCGCTCTCCTCCGGCCCCGCCGACGCGGAGGAGCAGCGGTCTCATCTGGCGGCCGCCGTGCGCCTCAGGCCGGAGTGGGGCCTCGCGCAGTACCACTACGGGAGATCTCTTGAGAAGGCGGGACGGACGACTCAGGCTCTCGCGGCCTACCGCAGAGCCGCAGCGCACGACCACGACGAGATCGGCGCGAAGGCGCAGGCGGCCTACCAAAATCTGGCTCCGGCGAAGTGATCGCTCGAAGGCGAGGAGCAAGCCGCCATCCGCCGCGTCTGCGGTGAGGGGCGGCGCACCCTGATGAGTGAGCTAGTTGCTTCCGGGAAGCGGCAATGGCACAGCTCGATTGGGAGAACTTCATGCTGTTCGTGCGTCCGATGCGGGGCCGGGTTTCCGGCTCCGCATCTCGAGTATGTGCTCGCGAAGTCTCCCGCTGGCATAAGGCGATGGCGTTGCCCCCAGGACTAAGGTTCATTCAGGGCGTCGCGGACAGGGAGACCAGGTAGCTCGGATTATCCGTTGCCGCAATGTTGTCATGACTGCTTGCGCCCACGAGCACGACGAAAACTTCCGCTAAAATTTATGATGCGACCCTTGACTAAATAAAACGGGCGGGTTATAATGAGCACGGACGCATTCGAACCTCCATTACTGTCTCATCGGCAAGCCTCTGCAGGAAGCAGAGAGAAGGAGCTCGGCAACACAATGCAAGATAATTCCACCACCCCCCCACGCCTGGCTGCGAAAATCAGTCGCGCTGTCCAATTCCAGGCGACTAAATAGCCTCACACTGCTTCTTGTGTTCCTGACTGCGCTCTGCACTTCTCTCCCTGCCCACGCAGGGTACTACACCATGAGTTTCACCGGCAGAACTGTTTACTGTCTCACGCAGTACGGCTTCTACTCCATGCCAATGCATCTGCTTCAGAACAGCTCTTATGGCGGCGACCACTACTTCAACGGCGCAGGCGTAACCGGTTGCGACGGTCCCATCACCGTCACTCTGAACTGGGTGGCTGATGCCAACGAGGATCCGCCGCTGAGCCTTATTGTCAGCGAACAGTGCAGTTTGACTGGCTGGTCCACAGACAGCGGCGCATCCTTCACTGCCGACACCGGCCTTCCGAATGCTCAGACCAACACGAACACCAGCACCAATGACCCCAATCCCTCCATCCAGAAATCGAGCGCCTACTACTGGGTAAAAAACAGTCCGGGCCAGCAGTTTACGATCAACTGCTCACCTTCGGTGTCCGCTAGTCCCACATCCCCGGCCTCCGCCACGTCAGTTAGCCTTCAGTATCGCCTGCTGACGACGCCCGTGGAAGTGCATCTCAAAGGCGTGACTCTGGACAATGCCGGCAATCAGCATATCCTGATAGGGCAGGGATGCACGCCTGAGCTGAAGATGCGCATGCCTTTGGGAGGCATCTTCTTCGACAACTATGCCTGGACAATCGGTGGAGACACCTTCAAGTCTTATGTCGCGCATGGGCCGACCACCGGTAGCTACGCGCAGGTCTCCTTCCTGACAGGCGTGGACCTCAAGTTGCCAGCCCCCTATTTTTTCTGGCGTTCGGAGGACGGCGGCGCTCCCGCTACGGTAAGCGCGACAGCGGATGCCTTTGTAGGTAACCTTAGAATCGGCACGGTCACTGGCAAGGCAACCGTCACGGTCTGGTGTCCGTACTATTTCTGCGGATACAACGCCGACGGAGTTTGGCTCGTTCAAAATGCGCCGGGGTCCTACTCTTTGGAGGCGGGAAACCTTATCCCAGGGATCAGTTGGACCGGTCGCTGCATACCACAGGATCTGTTTGCTGGAATGGCTGGTGCGGGTCTCTGGGCGTTTATCCAGATAATGCACCCGGGCCGCTGGTACACCATGGACGATGGTGTGCGCCACTCATGGTACATTAACGGACTGCTTGGCCTGGACACGAGCTACCCGTACCCATTTTGGGAGGATTTTCCGGTCCAAAATGTGGTTACTCTGGATAATTCCAATTACGGCAAGCCCGATGACGACAGCAGCCATGCGAGCAGCGACACCCCAAGCAAGGGGATGGACGATACTATGTCCAACGTCACGATCAATGAGGAATTCTGGACATACATGGTCTATCGGCCAGCCGATATCGGAAATGGGAACCAGTGGGTCCCGCTGCACCGGATCCACTGGTCCTGGGCAGCTAACGTGAACCGGGTTGGTAATTTCCGGTCGAACAACGGCCTGCCTTTGGAGCCTGGCCCTGTCATCGTGACTGAAGACGCACGGTGCAAGACTCATCCGATCTGGAACCGAGTGTTCGATGCGCCGAATTCGCCCTACATTCCATGACACAGCAGAGGAGATAGCCATGAAACTGTTCCATACAATGCTTGGCGTGGTGTTAATCCTATGTGCGGCAGTCGCCGCTCTCGCGTGTTTGCAGCAGGACGGCCATAGCGGCAGTCCAAGGCCACGTGATAACGATCACATGTCGAAAGGCTGGCAAGCGGCACAGGCCGAGGCTGAGAAGCAGGAGCGCGCTCGACCCCTCGTTCGCCAGGGCGAGCAGGCAGCCGCGAAGGGACGCCACGCCGAAGCAGAGAGTCTCTACCGCAAAGCGCTCGCCATCTACCCGCATGATGCAGCGGCCCTGCTGCACCTGGCTGGCGCCTGCGAACGGGAAGGCAAATACGGCGAGGCGATCAAAGCCTATCGGGAAGTGGTCTACTCCAATGCCACCGGCTGGGGAGGCAGCATGAACTCCGATCCGACGACCCGGATGCGGTACGTCCTGGCGCTCCTGCGCAACGGCAACACAGAGGAGGCTGTCACGGTCTATGGCATGGCGAACCGAGACGTCATCCGCATAGACCACAAGCCCCTCCTGGAGGTGACCATCGACCCGGACCATCCTGATATGGCGCTGTTGGAGGGCGCTGCTCATCTGGTGCTGGGGACGCGATCGCCCACTTTCGGCCCGCCGGTTGCTGCCGAGCAGTTAGCGCATCTGAAGGCGGCAATGAGTCTGCAGCCGCGCTGGGCGTTAGCTCAGTTCCGCTGCGGTCAGGCGCTGGAGAAGGCGGGCCAGCCAGCGGCGGCGCGGACGGCCTATCGCAAGGCGATGGCCCTGGCGGACGGCGACCTGAAGGAGCAGGCTAAGGATGCAAATCGCAGGCTGTCGGAGGCCACTGCCGCGCGCGCATTTGCGAAGCCCTAAAGCTATATGCCAGCCCTGTCAAAGTTGTGCCGCCTTATTCTTTCGAGGGCAGGGCGGCACAGTTGGATGGGAAAGCCTGATGCTTCCCGCGGCCACTGGCGCCGTCATCCGGGGCGCAAGTCAGCAATGGCAGCTCATCCTGCAGCAAAGAAAGACGGAACTCAGCCTTAAAAGCGGCAAGCCTTCATCTCTGCGGATGCCTAACCGTGCAGCATAGGCAGCCAATTCCGTCTCCGAACGTCCCATGCGGGGCCGATCCTTCGGCCCCGTTTTCTTGACCGCCATTGTCGCAGACAGACAGAGCGGTATCGTGTTTAGGTTTCGTCAGGGTTGAAGGACGGTCTTGACGGCGCCATTAGAGCTGTCTAGAAGTGACGCTAGGACTGCGGGAAGCTCGGCTAACGGGGCGGAACTTTGGAGGAAAAGCCTGGCTGGAACTTGACCTTGCGCGAGCAGTTCGAGGGCTGTGCGGAAGGCAGTCGGGGTGTGGTGGAAGGCGCCGAGGAGGGTCAGCTCGTCGTAGTGGACGCGATGGGTGTCGAGGCGGACGAACGTCTGGGCGGGGCAGCCTCCGAACAGGCTGACGGTTCCTGCTTTGCGCACGAGGGCGATAGCCTGCTCCCAAGCTTCGGGCCGACCGACCGCCTCGATCACC
>JANXLO010000096.1 GCA_025355115.1 Chthonomonadaceae bacterium | reverse complement strand
AGCTACGTCATCGCAGTGGTGGTGCCCGACAAGCGGGTGCTCGCCAGCTGGGCAGCCGAGAACGGGGTCGAGGTTGCTCGCATGATTGCCTGCCAGGAGAACTCCACCCGTGCGCGGCACATTCTCAATTCCCACTATTTTCAGTCGAGCATAGTACTTGAAGAACAGGTGCGCCAGGAGGCCGATCACGATCCGCATCATCCGCCTGTCGATTCGATTGATGTCGGGCGGCGTCTCGTTTTCTTGCGGCTTTGCGGCCAGCGTTGGCTCGACTTCAGTCATGCTGAGCCGCCGTGCACTGTTTGTGCAGGCCAAGGATGTGAGTGACGACCTGGGGAATGGAAAGGCCGTCTGTAGAGAGCTGAACAGCGTCGTCTGCTGCGACGAGGGGCGAGTCGGGGCGGTACGTGTCGCGGCTGTCCCTTGCGATTTGCTCGGCAAGCGTCTGCGCGAAATCGGCAGCGAGGCCCCGGCTTTGCAGCTCATCGAACCTGCGCCTCGCGCGCTCTTCGGGGCTGGCGGTAAGGAAGATTTTCAGATGAGCGTTGGGGAAAACGACGGTGCCAATGTCACGGCCTTCAAGCACCACTCCCTTGCCCGCCATCTGCCCCATGCGCCTCTGCTGCTCGACGACGACGCGCCGTACAGCCGGAAAGGCGGAGATTCGGGAGGTCAGTTCCGATACTTCCGGGGTGCGAATGGCGTCAGTCACCTCCTCGTCGTCCGCGAAGACCTGCTGCTTGCCGTCTGACGTAAGAGCAGTAAATCGAATATTTAGCTGGCGGGCAATATCCTCCAGAGCCTGTTCAACCGCGAGATCAACGGAAGCTGATATCGCTTTCCAGGCCACCGATCGGTACATTGCTCCGGTGTCCAAATAGGTGTAGCCGAGCGAGGCGGCCACCTGTCTCGCGACCGTGCTTTTGCCTGCTCCGGCAGGCCCATCAATGGCGATTATGACTGTCAATAGTGGTGCTCTATGCCCCCTTCCCATTTCCGACTGTTCCTTTTTCAGAGGGCAGTTTCCTGCCGGAAAGTGCTTCTATCGGACGAATCAACTCATGGAATTAGCTCGGCAGCCGCCATGAGCAGGAATTCAACGGTCGAGTGGCGTATCCTCTCTACACGATCTGGACGTGGAACCCCGAGTGAGAATAGTATACACGTCATCGCTCCTGTTGCGCCGAGCAGCCTTTCAACGCGCAGTTCTGAGGGTGAAACTCCATCCGAGATCAAGAAGAACGAGACCCATGCCCGAAGCTATGCCCACAACTCTACCCCGCGACTCACGTCTTGCTCGCCGCACCCTCTTGAAAGCGACTTTTGGAGCGTTGGCAGCGGGCATCGCTGTAGAAGCCTTCGGCTTAGAGCCACGACGATTATCTTTTCAGACACTGGATATCCCAATTCGGGGACTGCCGGATGCCTTCGACGGCTATCGCATCGCGCTGTTGTCCGATTTCCATTTTCCTGTCTGGAGCTCCGCGGAGACTGTCCACAAGGCAGTCGCCATGGCGAACGCTTTTCATCCTGACCTGATGGCCCTTCCTGGCGATTTCACCGACAAACGCGTCAAATCCGTTCCAGACTTCAGCGGACTGTTCGATGCGGCGCGGGCGAAGGATGGCGTCGTCGGAACGCTCGGCAATCACGACCATCTCGCCGGAGAAGCAGCCGTTCGGCGCGGCATCGCCGACAAGACTCCCATCCGGCTCATCGACAACAAGTCGTTTCTGGTCGAGCGCGGCGGTCAGGCTCTTGCCATCGCCGGAGTGGACGATCTCTGGGAGGGCGCGATCATGCCGGACAGGGCGATGGCGAAAATCGCGCCCGAAGTCCCGCGCATTCTGCTCTCCCATAATCCCGACCTCGCCGAGGAGATGACGGTCAAAGTGCGCGTCGACCTGCAGCTCTCGGGCCACACGCACGGAGGCAGCGTCTGCCTTCCCAACGGATACGCGCTCATCGTGCCAAGCCTCTACGGCCAAAAATTCCGCTCCGGCCTGGTGCAGGGCCGCAGCCACCGCGTCTACGTGACGAGGGGGGTCTGCAGCATCTTGCACAACCGCCTCTTCTGCCCCCCGGAAGTAACCGGCATCACCTTGAGAAAACAGAAGTAAGGAAAACATATTCGATGGCGAACCTGGATGAAGTGGATGCTCCGTTGAGAACTCACGCGGCAATTGTGGAGGCAACTCTGGTCCGGAAGGTGACCTGGCGGCTGATTCCGTTCCTGTTTTTGCTCTATGTCATCGCCTATCTGGA
>JANXLO010000195.1 GCA_025355115.1 Chthonomonadaceae bacterium | reverse complement strand
GTTCAGCATATCGTCCAGGCTGTCAGCCGTCATGTTTGCTGAGCGCAGCAGATAGAGCAGCAGGCCTGGGTCGAGATCACCGGAGCGCGTGCCCATCACCAGCCCTTCCAGAGGTGTCAGGCCCATGCTGGTGTCCACGCTTCTGCCATCCCGAATCGCGCAGACGCTGGCACCGCTGCCGAGATGACAGGAGATCAGCCGCGTTCCGACAGGTTCGCGACCCGTGTGCGCAAAAAGTAACTCGGAGACATAGCGGTGCGAGATGCCGTGGAATCCGTACCGGCGGAGATGATGCTCGCGTGACAGCTTTGCGGGCAACGCATAGGCCGCCGCCACCGGAGGGAGGTTATGGTGGAAGGAAGTATCGAAGATCGCGAACACTGGGGCATTGGGGAACGCTAGCAACGCCGACTCAATCACGGCGGCATCCTGTGGGTTGTGGAGAGGAGCCAGGCTGGACAGTTCTCGTATTCCCGCGAGAACCTCAGGCGTCACTCGGGTGGGCTTCGTGAATCGGTCGCCGCCATGCACTACGCGGCAACCGATCGCATCTACACGGTGAGCCTCAGATAGTACAGGAGTGTCCCCAAACAGCGCCTTCAGCGAAACAGTAGCCGCCTCTGATGCATCTGCGGCTTTGACGGGAAGTTTGATTGGATGCTTGCCCGGCACGTGCAGATGGAGCTCAGTATCGGACCTTCCAATCCGATCCACGGTTCCGCGCCAGATAAGGGCGTCCTCAGGCTTCGTGTCCGCCTCGGAGATCATCGCGTACAGACCGAACTTCAGCGTTGCGCTTCCCGCGTTGAGCACCAGAACGTTCATGAGGTTGTCCTTCTCGCAAAGGCGCACACAGGCTCTTACACCGTGCCGGCAAGGTACTCGTCAACCGTCGCGAGCGCAAAATCCTCGCCATGACTGCGCGCGGAGAGTGAGAGCAGCAGTGCTCTCGCCGTATCGAGACTTGTCAGGCACGGCACGCCCGCCTCAACGCTTGCGCGACGGATGCGGATTGCCTCGCGCTCGATGCGCTTGTCAGTCGACAGCGTGTTGATTAGGAGGTCGATCTGCCCGCTGCGAAGCAAGTCCACTATGTTACCTTCGCCCTCATGCAGTTTCTTGACCGTCTCCGTCTCGATCCCTTGCGCCCGCAGAAAGCTCGCAGTCCCGTCCGTGGCATAGATCCGAAACCCTATCTTCGCGAACTCACTGATGATGGGAACGGCTTCCTGCTTGTCGGCGTCCGCGATAGTGGCGATAAGGTGTCCCTTCTCCGGCACCACGATCCCCGAGGCAACGATCGCCTTGTAGAGTGCTTGCGGATAGCGAGAGTCGAGCCCCATGACTTCCCCGGTGCTCTTCATCTCCGGCCCAAGGCCGATGTCCACCTGATTGAGCTTCATGAACGAAAAAACCGGGGCTTTCACGGCTATGCTGCCCTGATTCGGGTGCAGACCGGGGGTGTATCCCTGCTCCCGCAGACTTTTGCCGAGCATCGCGTGGGTGGCCGCTCGCACCATGGGAATGCCCGTGATTTTGCTGAGATACGGAACAGTGCGCGATGCCCGAGGGTTTACCTCCAGCACCTGCGCAGTGTCCGTCTCGTTGTCCACGACAAACTGAATGTTCATCAGCCCGCGCACTTCGAGCCGCTTGGCCAGGAGAGTTGCATTGCGAACGATCTGATCGATAACTCCCTTGGACAGCGATTGCGGCGGGTATACCGCCATGCTGTCCCCCGAGTGTACGCCCGCCCGCTCGATGTGCTCCATGATGCCGGGCAGGAGGCAGTCCGTGCCATCGCTTATGACGTCCACTTCTACCTCTTTGCCAAGGATATACTTGTCCACCAGAATCGGAGCCTTCGGGGAGACGTCTACCGCATAGTGCATGTAGCGCTCCAGATCCGTCCGATTGTAAATAATCTCCATGGCCCGTCCGCCGAGCACGTAGGAGGGGCGCACCAGGACGGGGAACCCGATCTCCTCTGCTACGACCACAGCGGCCTCCGCGCTCACGACCGCCCGGCCTGCGGGCTTCGGGATGCCAAGCTCCGTCAGTACTTTTTCGAAGCGATCTCGATCCTCCGCCAGATCGATGGAGTCGTAGGAGCTTCCGAATATGCGTATGCCCGCATCGTGGAGGGGCTTCGCCAGATTGATAGCTGTTTGGCCCCCAAACTGAACTATCACGCCTTCCGGCTCTTCACGGTCAAGGACGTTCAGCACATCCTCCGACGTAAGCGGCTCGAAAAAGAGACGATCCGAGGTGTCGAAATCGGTCGAGACTGTCTCCGGGTTGTTGTTGATGATGAGGGCGTCGTACCCGGCTTCACGCAGCGCCCAGACGCAGTGGACGGAGCAGTAGTCGAACTCTATCCCCTGTCCAATGCGGATAGGCCCGGAGCCAATCACGACGATCTTCTTGCGTTGTTCACTCAAGTCGGAAATCTCCATTCAAAGGTACACCGAGCGGTGAAACCTACGATACCTGTTCTCGCCGCCTGCCGCTCTTTGCCGACGGCTTCGCCGCTTGGCTAGCCGCCGAAAGCTCTTCTACGATTGCACGAAAACGCACTAATTCGGTCTCGATCTTCTCCGCTGCTGCATCCCCCGCGGGACTCGGAACGACGAGAATTACGCAGACTGCGGCCTCTATCGCCAGGACGGCGTCAACGATCTCCCCACGGGCCTCGTCAACGCGAACGAGCATCTGCGGGGAGTGCTTATTTTGTGCGCGCAACTCATCCAGTTTACGCCCGAGCGGAATAAATTCTTTGATTCGGATCAAATGGCGTCTCACCGCACGGCGACCCTCCTGGTTGGGGTCGCGGTCACAGACATGAATCAGTAGATGACAGTAGGCCGCTTCCAGAGGAGTCAAGGTGAGCAAAGGAACGACCGAGACGAACTCGCTGATCGTCAGTTCATAGAACAGTTCGTGCGCGGAAGTCGCCTGCCGCGTCCAGTAGACGCCAGCAGCGGTGCCTCCCGCCCATGCGAGGATTCCTAGCGCAATGCCTATCCACTGAGTGCCCCCAACAGTCTCCGTGAACAGCATCCCAACCGCGCCTCCGATGACCAGCGGAGCGGCGGCAGTCACGAAGCCCCTGTTGAGCGTCATTCGCTCGCGACGCCGATGGACATTGAACGCGGTCCGCTCGTCCTCCTTCGGCTGCCGCTTCTTTTCACGTTTCGCGACTCTGTCTACAAAACTATGAACCAGCGAGAAATCCTCCGGGCCGCCCCATTGGATGTTGTTCTTCAGGAACTGCTTACCAGGCGCACAGAGGCGCTCCCGCATCGCAGCTGCAATTATAGGATCGATGTGTTCAAGACCAATTCGCATAAGTTTCGTCCGAGTTC
>JANXLO010000112.1 GCA_025355115.1 Chthonomonadaceae bacterium | reverse complement strand
CCCAGAAGCCGTGCCAGCCCTGCGTCTCGTACGCCCAGTAGCCGCCCATGAAAAGGCCGATGCCGAGTGTAGCGCATGTCAGCAGCGCGTAAGGCATGACGCGGGGCGTCCAGCCGTCGTAGTCTTTCCAGATTAGGGCGGCGACCGCGTAGGCGAAAGGAACTGCCAGTGAGGCGAAGCCAAAGAAGATAGTCGGAGGATGAATCGTCATCCAGTAGTTCTGCAGAGAGGCGTTCAGTCCCGTGCCGTCCGCTGGAGGATACTGCCATGCAGGATTAAGCGCGAAATCAGCGGCGGTGGGCAGCGGGACGAGGTGAAAGGGGGTCTGACGAATTAGAATTGCACAAAGGAACGCAATGATGGAGATGTAGAACGGCATCACTCGAGCTTCGTATTTGCCGGCCTTCCCGAATACGAGGAAGCCGAGCAGACAGACCCAGCATGTCCAGAGCAGGAAGCTGCCTTCCTGCCCCGCCCAGGTTGCGGCAAAGCGCAGCCAATGGTGCAGGAAATCCGGCTTGATAAGATCGCGTCCGGTCTCCTTGAACACGTAGTCGAACCGAAAATCCATGAAGTATACGCGCGATGCGAGTACTCCCATTGTGGCGAGGACGCTGAGCGCTGTGGCAGTATATAGACAGCGGGCTATGGCCTTCATCCGCTTGTCGGATGGACGCTTCAGAGCCATGATGTATGCGACCATGGAGGCGATTGCGAAGACCAACCCCATTATGATGGCGGCCTTGCCCGCATTCGCGATCCACTGCGCTTCCTTCATGAGATGCTGATACTGCTGCATTTACCTGGTTCCTTCAGCGGAAGCCGTCTTCTTGTAAGGCGTCTTATTGTCGTCGTACTTCGAGGGGCATTTCACGATCAGACTGTCGGACAAAAACACCTCTTTGCCGGAGGCGTCTCTCCGCACAGACCCGTGCGCGGCGGTCTCTTTCGCGGTATCGAAGGAGTCCGGCTTGGGGCCGTGATAGACAACTTCGATCTTCTCGCCTCGGTCGTCCTGGATGGTGAAGCGTAGGGCATGAATTTGATCGTCATAATGGGAGGTTTCATGCAGGATTTTGCCGCGAACCTGCACTTGCGAATCGCTTTTCCGAGCGCCCGCGACATCCGTGTAGGGCGTCATCGTATCCTTGAAGCTCCAGAGGGTAAACCCCATTGCCACGGTGATGACAAGTATCCCGATAAGGTAGGCTTTATTCACAGTTCATCCTCATCCCGCGAATCACGCTCAAGACGGCGCAACGAACGGTCGATCATCAGAAGATAGGCGAAGACGCCTCCCCAAGTTATCAGCGTCACTGCCATGACAAATGCGAGTGTCATCCTCGTTTCCCCTCTCGACCGGCTCGTATCTTATACGCACGAAAGCGCAGATGTGACATCCATATGTAGAGAAGCGTGAAAGCCAGGAAAGCTGAATAGAGCACCAGCTTATAGTTAAATGTCAGGGCCTCTTGCTCGAACAGCACGTCCTTAGGATGAGCGGTGTAAACCACTAGTCGCGGAACAGCCCAAATGAGATACTGAGCGGGCACCAGGGCGATCAGGGCAAAGACGGCCGCGAGTTTCGCTCTCCGCTCCGGCCGGCCGGCGAGAGCTGCACGCAACACCAGATACGATGCGTAGAGCAGGAGCATTATGACGATAGATATTTCGCGCGGATCCCAGTTCCAGAAGCTTCCCCACTGGACTCCCGCAAAAATGCTGCCTGTGATTGTGGCTAGAGTGCAGAACAGAAATCCCTGCTCCATCGCTATTGCAGATTTTGCGTCTGTTTCGGCGGCTTTCTTGGGCGACTGCTTTTTGAACAGATAGAAAGCTGCAAAGTAGACGCCGACGAAGTAACATACCGATGCGAGCACGGCCGAGGGGACGTGGAAGAAAATGATCCTGGCTTTATCTCCGCCTTGACCAAAACCGACCGCCCCCCCGGCGATAAAGAACGCGCCGTAGATGACGAAGCACATCAGCAGGCCCATTCCCAGCTTCCACCAGGCCCCCTTTAGTGCGGTAATCGAACTGGCTTGAACCGTCGATATTTCCGTTCTTCGCTCAGAAGTTGCCATTATCTCTCACTCTTCCCATATGAAGTGGAACAGCATCACAGACATTGTGATGATAAGAACTCCAAAACTGAATAGCCCGCCTACGTCCTTGACGATTCGCAGCATCGGGGCGTTCACTATATAGACCGTATTCGCCGCGTTAAGCAGGAGCATCAGGAACACTAGAAGCAACGGCAGTCCCAGCGCCCCATAGAGTGCGCCGGTGCCCTGCGCCTTGGCGGCCAAAGCGCCGATGACGGTAGCAGTGGCCGCTAGCCCGATGCCTCCGCTCAGCATCACCAGCAGGAAGGCAGGCGCGTAGCCCGCGGACATCCCGGTCATTGCCATGTAGACCGGAGTCACAGTGGCCATGACGACGAGCAGAACGATCAGATTGAACAGCAGCTTGCCGACATAGACCGCTTCTGCCGACATCGACAGCCGCAGCACGGTGACGGTTCCCGTCTCCTCTTCATGGACAAAGGAGTGCGCCAGTCCCGCGAACGCAGCAAAGCAGAAGAGCACCCACAGCAGGCCCATCTTAGACGGCGAATCCCAGGCGGGATGAAGCTGTTCGATCAGATACTGCAAGCCAATGACATCCGGCAGGCGGGTGATCGTAACTGTCGGTACGCCTTTGAGAACTGCGGTCGCCAGTCCCAGAAGCAGCAGAGACGCAAACGTGAACACCCCTACCGCACTGATGGCAACTTTCGTCCGAAGTTCTGCCTTCAGGTCTTTGACCAGGAGCGCCACTGCCTCCTGCCGCCACTTCGAGCGCTCGATCAAGACTTCCATGCCTGTCGAAGTCATCGCTCGGCATCCACACGAATCGTTCGATCTCCCCACGCCAGTTCGTCTGGCTCGTTTGTAGCCAAGATGGTGAGGCCTCCGCCAGGCCGTTTTCTATGCTCGGCGACCACCGATTTGACCATAGCGACGCCCTCAACATCGAGGTTCGCGGTTGGCTCATCAAGCAGCAGAACAGGCGGGTCGGCGAGCAATGCGAACGCATATTTGAGACGCTGCCGCATTCCAGAAGAGTAGGCCGAGACCAGATCGCGCCCTCGGCCCCGCAAGCCGACCTGAGACAATCGCCCGATCAGAGTTTCACGGCTGAGTTCTATTCCCCGAAGCCGTGCAAAAAAGAGCAGGTTTTCAGCGGCGGTCAACTCGCGGTAGAGCGTCAGGTCTGGCGAGACGTACCCCAGAAATCGCCTGCGCTGCAGCGAGTTAACGCTCTTGCCTGCGAACTTCAATTCTATCGAGCCTTCGGACGGAATCAACAGCCCGGCAAGAATCCGGAGCAGGGTACTCTTGCCGGAGCCGTTCGGGCCGGTGACCACAACCACCTGACCTGCACTGGCCTCAAACGAAATCCGCGAGAAGACCGCCCGCGTTCCATAGTGGTGACCGACTTTCTCCAGACGGAGGGTGAGATCGGGTAGCGCAGTTGGCTCCATGCGATTATTTCGATCGTGAAGCAGGCGCGGCAGAGGTGCCATGCTTACGTTACTCCCTCCGAAAACTATATTGAATTATACCACCATCCCCCTCTATTTGCACGGCAGCGACCGAAGATAAGTCCCCGGACGCCCGGTTAGTACTTCAGAGACAGAATTTGCTCTTCAAATGCGGTTTTGCTTCTTTGACAGCGCATCCCGCGTCAGGTTACAGTCTGACTGTTGCGCGTGTGACATCTCTTGCTTTTTTGAGGCGACTGTGATATACTGCTTAGGCTTACAGTTACACTCGTCTGCCTGGAGTGGGTACCTACCCACTCTTTTGTATTATGTGTCTCATAACGTCCTTTCGTTCGTTCGAAAGCACCGAGATGACATGAAGCGGCGGGTGGTTCAAGCCGGAGCCGACCCTGTTTTGGAGATGCGCGTTACTATGAATGGTGAATTCCTCGAAGCATTACAGGCAATTGCAAAAGAGAAAGATATACCGCTGGATATCCTCATCGAGACCGTCGAGTCGGCGCTGGCCACCGCGTACAAGCGGAACAGTCCGACAAGCGGTGAAGTGAGAGTCCAGATCGATTCCACGCGGGGCTCCGCACAGCCATTTTTTGTCTATGTAGAGAAGATCGTCGTCGAGACGGTTGAAAACGACCTTGAGGAGATCGACCTTGAGGAGGCGCGGAAGATCAATCCGGAAGTCCTCATTGGCGAGCCGGTCAAACTGCCGGTTCCTCTGGGAAGCTTCGGGCGCATCGCCGCCCAGACCGCAAAGCAAGTCGTGGTTCAGCGCATTCGCGAAGCCGAGCGTCGCAAGATTTTCGATGAATACAATGAGCGGGTGAGCGAGGTTGTTACAGGCACGGTTCAGCGTCGCGAGGGCGGAAACGTCGTGATCGCGCTCGGCAAACTTGACGCCATCCTGCCCCGCCAAGAGCAGGTCGATACGGAGCCCTATCGATTCAACGACCGCATCAAGGTCTACGTTTTGGAAGTTCGCGACGGCGCGAAAGGCCCGCAGGTCATCGTGTCGCGCACTCATCCTAGCCTTATCCGACGCCTTTTCGAACTGGAAGTCCCTGAGATCGCGGACGGAATCGTTACCATCAAGAGCGTGGCGCGTGAACCAGGCGCTCGCTCGAAGATCGCGGTCATGAGCCGTGATGAAAAAGTTGATCCTGTCGGCGCATGCGTTGGTCATCGCGGTGCGAGAGTGCAGGCTGTAGTCAACGAACTGTATGACGAGAAGATCGACATCGTCCGTTGGAACGCCGACAACTCGCTATTCATCGCCGAGGCTCTCTCACCTGCGAAGGCGACCAAGGTCACCGTCAAGGAGAACGAGAAGAGCGCGTTCGTGATCGTTCCCGACACCCAGTTATCGCTTGCCATCGGGAAAGCGGGACAGAACGTTCGCCTGGCCGCCCGTCTGACAGGCTGGCGGATCGACATTCGCAGCGAAGCACAGGTTGCCCGCGCCGTCCTCACCGCCATGACTCCAATGCCCGAGGACGACGAAGAGGTTGACGACGAGACAGAAGTTAGTGCAGATTCAACGGAGGAGACGGAGTCCCTATCGGATAATCTCGGCAAATATGAACTCGTTCGAGACCCGAACGCTCTCGTTGATGTGGAAGTGATAGGAGATGAGGGCGATTCGACAGGCAATGTTGACGAAGAATCTGAGGCGGCATCTGAGGCCGGAAGTCAGAATGATCACGCAGTTCGTATAGAGAAGGAAGAGCGTGTAGGTGACGCCTCCACCGAGCCGACAGGCACGGTGTAGTTCTCATCCGAATCCGCCCGCGCACAGGCGAGGGTCAACAGAGCATTTTCGTCTGCAAGATGTTCGCTTTGTAATGACGGGGGTTTTCATCACCTAAACCCCTTGTTTGTTGCAGACTCCACAGCTCAATCTACTATTCGCGAGGAACAGATCGGTTGAACAGACAGTGACAACAGAAGAGGAAATGGGGCGCGACGCCACTTTCGCAGCAATGCGATTGTCGTCTGCGGCAATGGGAGTTCGACCATGAATTAACCGATGCTCACGGCACAGGCTGCTTGCTGCCCTTTGCCGTCCGGTTGTTCACGCTGTCTCCTTCGCCGCAACTCCGCGATGAAAGAGCTACGCTTCAACGGAGCGACACAGCGTATCTCCTCCTCTCTCCTCTCTGGCTGCCCGCTGTTTCCGTTCTGATTCGAATGAAGGAAACATGGGGAAACCTAAACATATTCCGATTCGCACCTGTGTTGCCTGCCGCGAGACCGACGAAAAGCGTGACCTTATGCGCATTGTTCGTCAGCCTGACGGCTCCGTTCTATACGACCCGAAGGGCAAACTTTCCGGTCGGGGCGCTTATGTGTGCGCCAGATCAGAATGCATTGCCCTTGCTCAGAAGCGCAAACAGCTGGAACGCTCGCTGAAAGTG
>JANXLO010000166.1 GCA_025355115.1 Chthonomonadaceae bacterium | reverse complement strand
GGCGGCGATGACGCAGAATGGCGATTGCCGTCACCCCGAGGATCATCATGATCGCGCTAATGAGATGCGTGAAGGTCATCCCGGTGCCTGGCATAACCGTGGCCGTCGCTCCAATTCGAAACGACTCGACGATAAATCGGTAGAAGCCGTACATGGCGATATATCCAAAGAAAAGCTCTCCGTCGCGTCGCGGGCGTCGCTCCCACCAAATCAAAATGAAGAAGAAGGCCAGGTTGAACAGCGAGGCGTAGATCTGGGTCGGATGGCTTGGCGGCGTGAGTTGGCCAGGATGCTGCTCGTCCGGGAAACGCATCCCCCAGGGCAAGTTGCACACTCCTCCGTAGCAGCAGCCGTTGAACAGGCAGCCGAAGCGTCCAATAGTATAGGCGATTGCCCAGGCTGGCGCGCATACATCCCCGACCGCAAGCATGGAAAGTTTTTTGCGCCGACAGAACCAGATCATGTAGAGAATGCCGAAGAACATTCCGCCCTGAAGCGTCAGGCCCCCAGACCAGATTTTGAGCGCCTCGATCGGCTGCTTGACAAAGCTGGCCCAATCCAGGATTACGAACGTCAGCCTGGCGCCCGCGAGCCCTACCAGGAGTCCGATGATCCCAACATCGAAAATGTCATCCGGGCTTATCCGGCGAGGCGAGCCTTCCGGCTCCGCGGCCATGCGACGCTTACAGAGCCTCATAGCGCGCCAAACGCCGACCAAAAAGCCAGCGACCAGCAGTGTTCCATAAGCGCGAACGGGCAGATTCAAGCCGGGTATCGTGAAGAGAATGGGATGCATGAATTTTTTACTCGGCTGTCCGCTGCGCAGAGGCAGTCGTCGCGCTGGATTCGGTTTTCGCGGACCGAACGAAGTGGATGAGCAGCAGCACGATGCTGCAGGAGATGGCGGAATCAGCGACATTGAAGACCGGCCAATGAATTATGCGGGCATCGAAAAAATCGACGACATAGCCGTAGCGAAGCCTATCTACCAGGTTTCCGAATGCGCCGCCGAGCGCCAGAGCGAAGGCGCCGGACACCATGGCATCAGGCCGCGCGATGCGGTGATAGGCGTAGAGCAGTGCAACCGCAGCGACCAGCGCGAAGCCGATGAAGAGCGGGTTGCCATGAGGCAACAGCCCCCAGGCCCCCCCGGTATTGTGAGTATAGGTAAGAGTGAAGGCCTTGCCGAAGACGTCCCTGGACTCCTCGTAACCCAATGTGCGCTGGATCCACGCTTTGCTCCATTGATCGGAGACGAAGACCAGCAGCACAATGATATAGAAAGCGATAGGTCGCAGCCCTCCGACAGGTGCGGAGGGCACGAATTCAGAGTCAATACTATTTTCAGGTGTCTGGGTCATGAATTGGCCTATTCTGCGGCTTCGACTGTCATTGTCGCCCATGGAATGGCGCGAAGTCTCGCAACTGGGATCGGCTTGCCGGTCACTTCGCAGATTCCGTAGCTTCCCTCCTCTATACGCGCCAGTGCATGGTCTATGTCGCGCAAGATGGCCTCGACGTTCTCCTGCTGAAGTTCGGAGCGCTCCTCGTCCTGCAGGATGACTCCGCTGTCGGCATTATCACCGGGGTCGAAGGTGGCATACCGGGATAGTTCGTTGTCGCCTGCATCCCGCGCCTCCTCAAGCTCCTCCGCCTTCTCTTCCTTCAGGTCGCCTGTCAACCTGGCGCGCTCTTCAAGCAGCAGTTTGCGAAACTCCTCAATTTTCAGATCGGCACGTTGCGGTTGAGCCATGTTTGTCTCCTAAATGCGGGATGTGTTTAGATGGGTAGCGTCAGCGTCTGCTGGAATGTCGATGTCCCCGTGTCGCTGCAGGCAATTGGCCCGACGCTCTCCAATAAGCAGTTTGTTCCCGTAAGTTCAAAGCCGTTATTTTTGACTGCATACCATCCGCTGAAGATAGGTCCAACTAGCTTCTGTATAAAGGCTTCACGTGAATCTCATAGTGTTGTGCCGCATGATGAATACAGTCAGAATGCACCACTAGAGGATACAAACAATGTTGGTTTTATGTGCTATGGGTTTCACTTAGCGCGCTGAAATCGGGGATGGTGATTGGCTCACCTTCCCGCAGTGCAGACTCGTTTGCGGAGATGCCCGGCGCTGTCCAGTCGGCAGCAGTAACGGCGTCGATGGCGGACGGACGGCGCTCGACGATACTTCTCACGAACTCATGCACGAGATGCGGATGCGAGCCGCCATGTCCTCCACCAAGAGTATAATGCGCGATCTCGGCGGGCAAAAGATCGGGACGGTACGGGGTGGAAACTCGCTCTGCCGTCACTTGGCGCCCCCGTCGGCCCGGTTCCAAAGCCTCGAGCTTATAGAGAAGGGGCTCTTCGTGCTCAATCTGCTGCCATTCGAATCCCATGCGATCGCCGTATACGCTAAAGCTCTCCGTGTAGGGACGAGCCGTCTGAAACCAGGACCGGGTCACTTCAGCGGCGACGTCCGTCCCGGCAAGCCGGAGTATCGCAGTCTGAAGGGGGAAAGAGTTGCCTCCCGCCTGCTGAATGTCCGGGCGCAACTTGCCTGAGCCAAAGCAGCACACTTTCATGGCCCGAGTTTTGGCGAGCGCGAGCAACGGGGCAATGGCGTGAGTAGCGTAGTGCATTGGCGGTTGAGCTCGCCAATAGGGCGGATAGTCGCCCTCTAGATCCTGAAAATACGTTCCGCGCAGAAAGGTCAGATCGCCGAATTCCCCTCGACTGTGTAGGTCTTGAGCGAAAAGAAACTCCCGCGTATAGACGGCGGTCTCCATCATCATGTAGCTCATGCCGGAATCGCGTTGCGCATCAACGATGCGGCGCAATCCAGTGAGATCGGTCGCCATCGGGACGGCGCAGGCGCAGTGCTTGCCCGCCCCCAGAACTGAAAGGGTATGCTCGACATGGAGAGGGACAGGCGTCAGCAAATGCACCGCATCCCATTCTACCGAAGAGAGAATATCCTCCAGGCGAGTGTAGCGGGCAGCAACTTCAAATTGATCGCCAACCCGGTTCACCAACGCCTCATCCATGTCGCAGATAGCTACTTCCGAAACGTCCGGGTGCCTCTGGTAGATAGGCACGAACGAGGCACCAAAATTCAGACCGATGACGGCGAGGCGAATGCCGGAATTTGATTTCATCGCTTTCCTCGCTAAATTGAGAATCAAAGTGTCCATCGGCGTGAGGGATGCGCCACTTCGCTTCCCTTGCTGGGTTTATGGTCTCTTCGCCATTTCGTGGCCCGTCGGAGTCTATCCTCCTTAATAAGGTTGTTATCGGTCGGTGGCGAGCTTGATCGGCAAACGTTTTGTGGAAAGCTGATTGCCCTCTTCATCCCTCGCGAATGGGCCGACGCTCTCCAAAAGGTAGCCAGTCGCAGTCGGCTCGTAGTGGAACGGTTTGCCGCTATAGGGATCGAGAATCACATCACCCAGCTTAAGAGCAGTGAGAGCTGCCGGCAATTGAAGGTGTTCCCAACGGTAATGAAGAATGGCGGCGTGGCAGGCCAACAGCTTCGCCTGAGCCTGTTGCTTTCGGCCGCCATCGTTGACTAAATTTCTAATCGGATCAATGAAGAGGAAGCTTGTCTGTACGATTCTATCGGCGAGAGTAAATTTCGTTGGCGGGAGTTGTTTCGCTGCTATTCGCTCTGGATAGGGCAGCGTTAGAGAGAGGAGCAGTTGCTCAAACTCACTATCGACACGCATTGAAGCCTCTGCCATCGCTCGATCAAAATCAGCGGCGTTCTGGCCCTGAAACTCAACTGGAACGTCTCCACCGATGAGAGGAGTCCCTCCCTTTGCGAACGCCAGCTTAGTGGCAGCTCTTTGCTCTGCCAAAAGCTTTTGGATCGATCTCTTTTCTTTTATCAACAAGAGCGGGATGACGTCGGACGAGCGCATCCAGTCGTCAGCGAGGGTCGCAAGCTTATCGCAGTCATAGATCGAGAGCTGATCGAGATGTCTGGTCAAAGTCCCCAGACTGACCTGGTCGATCGCCCTTCCAGTGAGCCAGCCAATGACGCCTGTCCCCTTGATGACATAACTCATGCGCAGGCCATCCCTTGCGCTGCTGATCGCGTCCCTCGGCTTGCCGTCCGCTAGCTGAACATACTGCTCCATGCCAAGTGTGCGAGCGATCTGTCGCATCTGTCCCAGGGCCTCGAACGGCACCTCGAACGCGGTTGACAGATTTTCGGGTCGGTGGGGATCGGCAAGCCACGAGCGAAACATGGCGAGCGCGGCGACCACATCCCTCTGTGACAGCGCGTCACGCATCTGAGTGAGCGAAGCTTCTTTCGACATAGCCGCCGTCAGCTTCGCGTTCGCATTCAGTGCGCTTCCCGCATCCAGCAGGCCCTCAAAGCCTGGCGGCAACTGCTTTTCGAAGGGCAGTTGAGCCCGTACAGTGACTGCCAACAGCAACAGCGCGCCTGCCATCCAAAAGTTTCGTGTTCGCATCGCTTTAGCTCCTCCTGTTCTGATCACCTTACGTAGCGAATGGCGATGCGGTTTTCCTGCTGCAACGTCAGAAGTATTCGACACCTGATCGCCAGATCTCATAGTAGCCAAAGCAGGCTTCAATCCAGCGCGTCTGCGCAGCGAGCGCAGAGGTCAGGGTATGCAGTTGAGGCGCCGATGTCGGTTTTGATCAGCCAGCAACGGGGGCATTTCACGCCTTCTGCGACAGAGACAGCGACGACCAGTCCTGACTCGTCCGGCCCGTCGACGAGCGTTGCCTGAGAGACAAGGAACAGGGTTGGCAACTGGTCAAGAACTGGCAGCAGCGAGGCATAGGTCGTCGGGCCTGCCGTCAGGGTCACCGCTGCCTCCAGCCGATTGCCGATGGCTCCTGCCTGCCGAGCGTCCTCCAGTGCCTTCTTGACCATCTCTCGGGCAGCGAGCACCGGCTCCCAGCGAGTGAGAAGTGCCGAGTAGTCCGCTCCCGCTGTCGGGAAGTCTGCAAGGTGCACACTCAACGGCTTGTTCGGCAGCTTCAGATAGTCCCACACCTCTTCTGCGGTATGCACCAGCACAGGAGCGAGCAGTCGAGCTAGAGTCTCCGCAATGCGATGCATGGCGGTCTGAGCCGACCGGCGCTCGGGCGAGTTTTTTGGCGAGGCGTACAGTCGATCTTTCAGCACATCCATGTAGAACGACGACAGCTCGGTAGCGCAGAAATTAAGCGTCGCCTGATAGACTCGATGATACTCGAAACGCTCGTAGGCGGACGTCGCCGTCTGCACCACTCTGCCGAGTTGTGCGACTGCCCACTGGTCGAGCTCCAGCATCTCTGCCTCGGGCACGGCGTCGGTCTCGGGATCGAAATCGTGCAGGTTGTTCAGCAGGAAGCGGAACGTGTTGCGGATCCGACGGTACATCTCGCCTACCTGCTTCAGCAGATTCTCGCCGCAGCGCGTGTCCTCCATGAAGTTCTGCGAGACGACCCAGAGCCTTACGATATCCGCGCCGGACTGCGCGATGACGGTGAGCGGGTTGACGCCGTTGCCTTTGCTCTTGCTGAATGCTTCACCCTTCTCGTCCAGTGTCCAGCCATTGGTCACGACAGCTCTATAGGGCGCTCGCCCCTCGGTCGCGACGCCGATCATGAGCGAAGAGTTGAACCACCCTCGGTGCTGATCGCCACCCTCTAGATAGACGTCAGCTGGCCAGGAGAGGTTCGGCCAACGGGTGGTGTTTTCGAGCACGGCACGATTGGTCGAG
>JANXLO010000118.1 GCA_025355115.1 Chthonomonadaceae bacterium | reverse complement strand
GGCATGTGGGGCATTCAAGACAATCAGCATTGGTCTATAAAGATCCGTACCTACCTGTATCGCCTTTGTGATGACCGGTGAAGCGAACCTGAGTTGTCCGTTTCCTGGCCCCTCCAAAGTAGCATCCTTGGGATCGCCCTTACTCATGAAGTGAAACAGAATCGGTAGGCCAAGATCTGCGCGGGGAAATCCCCACTCGATAGCATGTTGAGGTAGATGATTCGGAGAGTTGGCGCGAGTATATCTGCGCACAGAGTCGGCTTCCGGCCAGCGAGATCGTCCGGGCTTATTGGGTTGCTGTCCTGGATTCCGCGCAAAGCCAACGCTCTGCCGAAAAGCCTGATAGATTTCAACCGCTTTTTTCCATGCCCTGACCGGATCCGTATCATCGCTGCCAAGCACAAACTTTGAGTCATAGAGGCAGGTAAGGTCTTCCTTTGCAGGCTCGGTCAGTGCCAGTGATTCAGAGGGCACAACTGCTCGAAAAGCCAGACTGCCGCATCCGCGTCGTGTCCTTGCCCCTAGCCCACCATACTGCACCCATGCAGACACAGCAGTAGAAACCTCGCTCTTCAGATCGGCAGGGCAATTGACCACGAGTTTGAACGAGATACCCAGATAGGCGGTAGCAGGCTCCTCGATGATGTCCTGTCCCTCCTGCCTGCCCTGAAACGGCTGTAGCGCATAAGAAGGCCATTCTCGCACAAAGACAGGCAGGGCATTGTGTTTTTGCCGTTCTGCATTCCACTGATATTCCGCACACTTCTGCGGTGTTCCGGAAACAAATTCTCGTACTTGGAGGGAGACCGCTCCGGCGATTTTGTCACTTCCCCATACCCTGGCTTCGGCAGCGGCAAGTTCGTTCGGCGTCAAGAACTTCGCGCCGGTAGTAGCACGCCACCAAAAGCGAAGATGTCCCCGTATCGCGGCGGTATGAACAGGCATGACTGTGTCCACAACTCGAGGCTCGAAGCCGCCCCCGAAGAGTGGAGTAATGACACGGATATCGAATTTCAATTCTTCTTTCGGTGGCTCCCACTGTGGAACTGTGGCTGTAGGTATTCTTACCATGACAGGGTATCCTCCGGGACTGAATTCAAACAGAAATTTCACCTGCAAAGATGCTCCAAGCATACCTTATATTGTTTGCTTGCACGATAGTTAAGGAGAATGAATTGTTCTGTGAGGCAAACCCGTGTGTTATAAACGCCTACGTCTCCGAAAGAGACGCTGGTGAGAAGCCGGGCAGTGGGGGGTGCCAACCCTTTGATTCAACGTCTGAGAGGAGGGAATCAGGGGTGACATAGTGGCTAACCTTCGTCCTTATAGGCCTCGATGCTGGGGATAGAACCGCCGGGGCGGAACATCTGCTCGACTTCGTCCTTGCTGGCGAGGATTTCTCGGGGCTTTGCGCCGTTGAGTGCGCCGACGATCCCCTTCTCCTCCATCATCTCCACGATGCGGGCGGCGCGGGTATAGCCGATGCGGAAGCGGCGCTGTAGCATCGAAGTGGAAGCCTGGCCATTGTTGACGACGAGGCGAACCGCCTGTTCGAAGAACGCGTCGTCGACATCGTCAGGGGCTTCGCCGCCCCTATCCAATCCCGAATTGCCGCTGCTCCCGCTCTCTGCCACCGCGATGGTATAGTTCGGCTTGCCCTGTTCCTTCAGATAGGTCACCAGAGCGTTTGTCTCAGACTCGCTGAGGTAGCAGCCCTGGATGCGGACAGGCTTCGCGGCGTCGATGGGCATGTAGAGCATGTCTCCGCGGCCAATGAGGCGATCCGCGCCCGTCATGTCCAGAATGGTGCGGCTGTCTACCTGTGAGGCAACCGCAAACGCGATGCGGGAACTGATATTTGCCTTGATAGTCCCGGTAATGATGTCAACTGAGGGCCGCTGTGTCGCGATCACGAGATGAATTCCCGTAGCGCGAGCCAACTGCGCAAGTCGACAGATACTGGTTTCTACTTCAGGCCCCTGCTGCATCATAAGATCGGCTAGTTCGTCCACAATCAGTACCAGATAGGGAAGACGCTCGGTCTCCGGCACTCGCTGATTGTAACCATCTATATTGCGGGTCCCCAGAGTGGCAAACATATCGTAGCGACGGTCCATTTCACGCAAAGCGGCGCGAAAAATGCCTGCAGCCTGCTTTACATCTTTGACGACCGGATGCATGAGATGAGGGATACCGTCCCAAAGGCTCAGTTCCACACGTTTTGGGTCGATCATCAGCATGCGGACATCACGCGGCGAATTACGATAGACGAGACTGGCGATGAGGACATTTAAGCAGACCGATTTGCCGGAGTTGGTGGAGCCACCTATCAGCAGATGCGGCATACGCGTCAGGTCGGCATACTTATACTGCCCGCTCACGTCTTTACCCAGTGCAACTGTTAGCCTGCTGGCAGCGTTTTTGAACTCGTCCTGCTCCAGGCACTCACGCAGCGTGACCATGGTAGGCGTCGCATTCGGCACTTCCACGCCAATAGCCGATTTGCCGGGAATGGGCGCTTCCACACGCACGTCGATTGCGGCCAGACTCATCGCGAGATTATCGGCCAGGCTGACTATTTTGCTTACTTTGATGCCAGGCGCAAGTTGAATCTCATAGCGTGTCACGCTTGGTCCGCTCGACACTTCGACGACATTGGCCCCGATATTGAATTGCTCCAGCGTCCGTTCGATAGTACTGACATTATCAGTCAGCTCATTTTGCGCTCTTTTCGATGTGGAAGGGGGTGCAAATGCCAGCAGAGTTAGCGGCGGCAGGGTAAACTCAGGAATAGGAACAGAGGGCAGAGGAAG
>JANXLO010000082.1 GCA_025355115.1 Chthonomonadaceae bacterium | reverse complement strand
TCGACTCCCCGCCATCTTCATGATAGTAACCAAGGGTTTCAGCCTGGCGGCCACTGCATGTAGCGCCCGCCCATCAGGTGAAAATGGAGGTGAGGGACAGTCTGCCCACCGTCCGCTCCGCAGTTCACCACGACCCGAAAGCCTGACGCATCGAGCTTCAAACTCCGGGCAGTCTCCGTCACGGCAAGCAGACCCCGCCCCACCAGACCAGAGTCCGCTGCGTCCAAGAGCGATGCGAAGTGCGTTTTCGGAATCACGAGCACATGGACCGGCGCCATGGGGTTCGCATCGTTAAAAGCGACGAACTCAGCATCCTCGTAGAGCAGTTCGACCGGCAACTGACGTTGTGCAATTCTGCAGAAGACGCACTCATCTGGCATCGCGCACCTCGAAAAAATAGTATGGCAGTCGCGCAGCATGTCTCCTCACAAAACTCACTCACCGTCAGTTCAGTCGCCCAGACAGTGCGTCAGGTGCCAGCGGAGGTGTCTACAGGCAGAAGAGCGAGAACTCGGTCTGCTTCTGTCAGCTTCTTCATCCTTCGATCCCATCGTTTGTGAATCACGTCGCGAACCTGCCGACCGATCAAAATAATTCTACCGCTGTGGCCGTGCGTGGGAGTGCCGGTGATGAAGTGATAGAATATCTCATCGTCGCCTATCTCACGCTGTATGTAAGTTAGATTTTCGGAGGCGCGAGAGCCCCACCATCCGTAGAAAACCGCGTCGAGGTCGAAGAGCGTAGACACCGGCTTGACCACTTCATAGCGGGCTACAATCTCCGTGTCCGTGGAGACGAACATTCCCCTCCCCACCAGACCGAATTTGCGGCTTATGCGCATCGCATCCTTCTCAGCGATGGTCAGATCCACAGCAAAGCCGTTTTGATTGTTCTCGCTGTTGAGCCAGCGTTGACCATAGCGTACGGCGAGCATAGATTTCATGTCGTCTAACATAGTTCGTGTCAACCCTCCCGTGAGATTGCGAGGTCTCCACTAAGCATTCACTGTGGGATCCCTGCTCGCTAGGGAGCCCAGTCCGCGATGAAGACGTTGGTCTCGTGCGGTTGCTTGCCATTCCGATTGGACGCCCAGACAAACTGCTTGCCATTGGGGCTGAAGGCAGGAAACCCATCAAACTGATCACCATATGTGATCCGCTCTAGCCCGGTTTTATCAAGGTTCATCCTGTAGACCTCGAACTTCCGGCGCTTTGGGTCTTCCCGGTTGGAGGCGAAAACAAGCCCCCTACCGTCGGGTGTCCAGCTCGGCGCGAAACTGGCAATATTCTCTTTTCGATTGTCCGTCAGGCGCCGCACATGCGAGCCGTCGGCGTTCATCACGTACAGATCGAGCGTAGTCGGTCGAATCAGGTGCTGCGACAGCAGTGATTTGTAGTCCCTGATCTCCTCGGGCGTCTCGGGATGGTAGGCTCGGAACGCGATCAACTTGCCGTTCGGCGACCACCAGGGGCCTCCGTCATAGCCCAGCGTGTGCGTCAGTTGCTTCGGGTGTGTTCCGTCGCTGTTCATCACCCAGATGTCTAGATCGCCGCCTCTGTCACTCGTAAAAACGATCTTTTTGCCGTCCTGTGACAGCACCGATTCGGCGTTGTACCCCACCGTCTCCCCTGGCTTCAGGCTCTTCGGGAAGAGGGGCTGAAGTTCGGTGCCATCAGGCTTTGCCGTGTAGATGCGATACGTGGGATAGACCGGCCAAACGTAGCCTTTCGAGTTGTCCGGCTTCGGCGGCGGGGCAGGATCGGAGCCATGAGTCGAGGAGAATA
>JANXLO010000060.1 GCA_025355115.1 Chthonomonadaceae bacterium | reverse complement strand
CGTCAACGGTCTAGGCCATCTCGTCGGGATCAAGATCAATCCCTCCGTCGCCGACCCGACGGATGTCGAACTGCTGGAGGACCTGATCATCACCGCTGCCAAAGATGCTGCAGGCCGCGCTACCACCGAGCAGGAAGGCCGCATGAAAGACATCACCAGCCCACTGGACGGGCTGAACCTGCCGCCCGGCCTGCTCGGCTAGACAGCCGCCGGTTCTCACACAAATCCTGCGAGAAAGTCACACTCTATGTTGCACTATGCGAAACCGCTGGCACGACTGGTGGCGGAGTTGGAACGTCTGCCCGGCATCGGCCCCAAGTCGGCGCAACGGATGGCGTTCCATATCCTTCGTCAGACCAGGGAGGAGGCACGGCAACTGGCCGAAGCGATAGAGGCAGTCAAGGAGCACATTCGCCTCTGCAAAGTCTGCTCCAACTTTACGGATCAGGATCTCTGCGAAGTGTGCCGCGACCCCAGGCGCGATCCGACGCAGCTCTGTATCGTCGCCGAAACCCGCGACCTGATCGCCATCGAAAAAACCAACGACTATAAGGGGCTGTACCATGTCCTGCAGGGCCTGATCTCGCCGATGGACAATATTACGCCCGATATGCTGAAGATTCGCGAACTGTTCCCTCGCGTCGCGGACGGCGTACAGGAAGTGATCCTGGCTCTGAACCCGACCACCGAAGGTCAGACGACCACACTTTTCCTCGCCGGACGCCTGAAGCCCCTTGGCGTCAAAGTGACGCAGATCGCACACGGCCTCCCCGCCGGCGGCGACCTCGACTACGCCGATCAGGCGACCCTTATCTCCGCCATGCAGTGGCGCCGCGAGATGTAGCCTGTGCGAAAGGCGAGGGGAACCGCCCGCTTCGCTCGCTGCCTGCCCCGGACCCCTTCCTTAAGTGAAGGGAGAGAACAGACAATTTTCTCCATCTCTTGGTCACCGAATTCGGCCCTTGGGACAAGGTATACTAGGTTTTGACGAACGACAATGCTATGAGGAGAGAGTGCAGATGAGTACGTATGAGGCGCAGAAGTCCACTTGGAGGACGAAGGTTGGGCTGGCGGAGATGCTGAAGGGCGGCGTCATAATGGACGTCGCCAATGTGGAGCAGGCGGTGATCGCTCACGAGGCTGGAGCGACCGCCGTCATGGCGCTCGAGCGCGTGCCGTCCGATATCCGCAAGGACGGCGGCGTGGCGCGAATGTCCGACCCGAAGATGATCAAGGACATCATGGCCGCCGTGACGATCCCCGTTATGGCCAAGTGCCGCATCGGCCATATCGTCGAGGCCCAGATACTGGAGGCCCTCGGTGTGGACTACATCGACGAGAGCGAAGTCCTCACTCCGGCGGATGAAGAGAACCACATTCACAAGCTGGCTTTCAAAGTTCCGTTCGTCTGCGGCTGCCGTGACCTCGGCGAGGCACTGCGACGCATAGGCGAAGGCGCGGCTCTGATCCGCACGAAGGGCGAAGCCGGAACCGGCAATGTAGTAGAGGCCGTGCGGCACATGCGAACCCTGATGCGCGAGATTCGACGCATTCAGACCCTGCGTGAGGACGAGCTGATGGTCGCCGCCAAGGAGCTTCGTGCGCCCTACGACCTCGTGCTCGAAGTCCACAATACAGGTCGTTTGCCTGTTCCAAACTTCTCCGCGGGCGGCGTCGCCACTCCTGCCGATGCGGCGCTGATGATGCACCTGGGCGCAGAAGCGGTCTTCGTCGGCTCGGGCATCTTTAAGTCCTCCGATCCAAAATGCCGCGCCCGTGCCATAGTGGACGCCGTCACGCACTACAACGATCCTGCCTACCTCGCCGAAATCTCGACTGGTCTGGGAGAGGCGATGCCCGGTCTCGACATCCGCGCTCTGCCTGAAACCGAGCTGATGGCAAATCGCGGCTGGTAAAAAAATTCATCCTCGATATCGAATAGTGGGAACAGAGCACTAGAGGGCGAAGCACAGTAGTGCTTCGCCCTCTAGTCTTTAAGCTGAAGAGTACTTCAGTCCCCGAGCTCCCCTCAGGCGTTTTCAGCTGGAAAACGTTTGCTCTTTGCGCTCGCAGGAGACAGCCCTACACTTGGCGAAATGACAGCGGAACCTGTGCGGTCAACTCGGCATGGGAACAGTCCGATGGGAAAAGCAAAAAAGGAAAATCATGCAGGCAAAATTGACGCTGGATACGCAGTTTCATGTGGGAGAAATAGACCCGCGGATCTTCGGCGGGTTTCTGGAGCACCTGGGGAGGGCCGTCTACGAGGGAGTCTACGACCCCGGCAATCCGCTCTCCGACGCCAATGGCTACCGCACCGACGTTCTCGCTGCGCTTCAGAAGATGCGCATGCCGCTCATGCGCTACCCCGGAGGCAACTTCGTGAGCAACTACGACTGGACAGACGGCATCGGCCCTCGTGAACAGCGCCCCCGACGGCCTGAATTCGCCTGGAAAAGCGTCGAGACCAACGCCTTCGGCACAGACGAGTTCATGCACTGGTGCAAAGCGGCTCAGACAGCCCCAATGATGGCCGTCAACCTCGGCACGCGCGGCTCCGCCGAGGCTGGAGCGCTTCTAGAATACTGCAACCTTCCCACCGGAACGTACTGGGCCGACCGCCGTGCGCAGAACGGCCATCCCGAGCCTTACGCCGTCAAGACCTGGTGCCTCGGCAACGAGATGGACGGTCCCTGGCAGGCCGGTCATGTCCCCGCCGAGGAGTACGCCATGCGCGCCGACCAGGCCGCCAAGCTCATGCGCGGCCTCGACGACTCCATCGAGCTGGTTGCCTGCGGCTCCTCTGCCCGCGGCCTCGCAACCTACCTCAGCTACGACCGCATTACACTCGAATACTGCTGGGACTCCGTCCACTACGTCTCCGCCCATCGCTACAGCAACAACCACAGAGGCGACAGCGCCTGGTTCCTCGCGGAGGGCGTCGAAATCGAGCGCATCATCGAGGACTACGCCGGTCTCTTCGACTACGTTCGGGGCCTGAAGCGCTCCGAAAAGCGCGTCTATCTCTCCTTCGACGAGTGGAACGTCTGGTACAAAAACACCCACGGCAACGGGAAATGGAAGGAGGCCCCCGCCCTCTGCGAGGAGGTCTACAACCTTGAGGACGCCCTGGTCGTCGCCCAGTACCTCAACGCCTTCATCCGGAGGGCCGATGTCGTAAAGATCGCCTGCATCGCTCAGATCGTCAATGTCATAGCTCCCCTCCTGACGCGTCGCGAGGGCCTGCTTGTTCAGAGCACCTACTATCCCTTCCAGCTAATGGCCGAGCACACCCGCGGCAAATCGCTCCGCACTCAGCTCGAATCTCCTCTCTACATGGCTGGCGATCGCGGCGAAACCCCCGTTCTCGATGTCTCCGCGAGCCTCGCCCAGGACGGTGCACTGGCCGTCTTCGTCGTCAACCGCAGCCAGACCGACGCCGTCACGCTCGACATCCACCTCACGGATGTCCGCGCTTCAGCTGTACTCGGGCTCGACATTCTCTGCGGCGACGATCCCAAGGCCGCCAACAGTTGGGAAACGCCTGACCTGCTCACCCCAAAGCCCGCCCTCGCCACCTTGACCGATTCCGGCGGCATCACCCTCACCCTCCCGCCTCTGGCCTTCGCCGCCCTGCGAGCGCAAACGCAGCTTCGATAAAAAGGGCGTCTGTCCGCACACCAATCGTGTGCGGACAGACGCGCTTTTAGGACAGCGAGCGGTTTACACCCTGGATCTGTGGTCGGCTACGGGCAGGTATCTTCCTGAATGGTCCATTCGCAGGGCTTGGTCGAGCCCCACTTTCGATATTTGGCGTGGCCGTCTCCGAAGAGCGCCTCGAACCCGCCAGCGTGACGGTAAGCCACTTTCGAAGCTGTGTCGGTCTTGAAATGGTCGGTACGATCTTCGCTCTGAATGCCGCGGATGCTGTTGCCCTGAACCGTCGGATCGCCGGTGGCGGAACCGGTCATCGCATCACAGATATGAATGGTGCCAGCCGGATCTTCGATTTGGGACTCGATGACGGATACAGTCGTGCCCGTTGTCACAAAGCCGCTCTTCGCATTCGTGGCTGTTTTGAAGTTGGGCGTCTTCCAGGCAGCTGCCGTATC
This sequence comes from Chthonomonadaceae bacterium, assembly GCA_025355115.1. Taxonomy (GTDB): domain Bacteria; phylum Armatimonadota; class Chthonomonadetes; order Chthonomonadales; family Chthonomonadaceae; genus JANXLO01. Next base: position 1,716 of record JANXLO010000060.1, on the reverse strand, counting down.
CGGAATCAAATTGCGTCCGTAGGAGAGCCCATTCACCAAGAACGGCTGGGCCGTGCTGCCGTCTGCACCGGTCAGTGTGCCGAATGAAATGGCTGTTCGTGTGCGTCCTGCGTACGTCTTAGTGGTGGGAATGAGGAACGCCGGGTCCGCTGCAGAAGCCGTAGGACTTGACGACGGGCAGACGAACACCTGCTCGTTCTTGATGTAGGGTTGGATCATCGTCGGCCACGACACGAGATTCGCGCCGCTTGGAGGCAACTGCGACGGTGGATACATGCTGTCGTAGTCGGACTGGTACATCGTCAGGGAGATGCTGATCTGCTTAAGGTTGCTGAGGCAGGCGGTCTGCCGAGCCTTTTCGCGAGCTTGCGCGAATACGGGGAAAAGAATGGCGGCTAGAATCGCGATGATGGCGATGACGACGAGCAGTTCGATAAGGGTGAACGCGGATCGTCTGCTGGAGTGATGGGGGTTTGAGATCATTCTTTCAATCCTTCCCAGGTGAATTGACAGGAGCGTTGCCCTATCAGGTCGTAGAACCCTGCTCCCAGTTCCGTCCGGGAGATCATGTGCAGCGAAGTTCACATCCGCCTCGTCTTCGAGTGCTGCTTACATGTACATCGAGTAGCGTATGGAGGGTCTGCCTTTGCGGCAATTCAATCGTGAATCCCGACGTACCCCAGCGAGTATACCTGTATTAGTCATAGGAATGATCGCTACTTCGTCCTGATTTAATCTCTGCGCGGAAGTTATCGTCACGGCTGTGGGAGTTCGGGAGAGCGAACCTTCAAAAGTTGATAAGGATGAGGGATTGTCTGTACAGTTTCGTGTATACAGTGAATATAGAGCGGAGCTACTGCGAGCCTTTGCAAGCGTACCGGCACATTAGGGAACATTTTTTGTGCTCGCTACGACTTATGCATAGTCACAATTCCCGAGCGCGACCGTTTTCGGAATGTGTACAAAATCCCGGCGTTTTCGAAGTCCGCTGGGAAACAAGGAGCTTAAAATGAAACGAAATGGAATATACGCCTCTATTCTGGCTGCCGCCCTATTGGTAGCATGCGCCGTAGCGCCCATCGCAGCAAATGCTCAGGGATCGCTGGATCAGGCCTCCAAGCATCGCCAGAAGACCAAGAACGACTGGCGCAACCTTTCCTACGGCAGCGGAGCCGCCACAGCATACGGCCTGCTGAAGCATGACAAGACCGTCACCATTCTTGGCGCCGCCGGAACGCTCTATTCGCTGAACCGATACGAGCACGACCGCAAGAGCCAGAGCAAGATCGACCATGACCGCGCCAGCTACTACGGCCGATCCTCTTATCGTCAGAACGGCCATCGCTACGTCCGCAAACTGGTCACGCGCAATGGCCGCAGATACTACACGTTCGTGCGCGCCTAGCCGCGATCAGCCGGGCCGACAAACCGGCTTCAGCTAGTGGCTAATCAGTCAGCAGGACTGGGAGAGTCAACTCTCCCCCGTCCTGCTTTTTAGTGGCTTGCCAATGAATGTGAGCATGCTATAGGCGAAGCATGCCGCACGAGCGCCGCACTCTGCACGGCGATTGGGCGGTATAGTCTCCGCACCCAATGCGGTGATTGCTCGGGCAGGAGTGTGACATGCCCAACCCAATACATCCACAAACGGCCGGGAGGGCCTCATTCAGTCTGGGATTCCTCCCCATAGCTCGTCAACGCTCCGCGGCGCGTTTC
>JANXLO010000012.1 GCA_025355115.1 Chthonomonadaceae bacterium | reverse complement strand
TTCTCCACCCAGGTGACTCTCTGCGTTACGATAGGATCGCGCGTGAAATCGTGCGCGCTTCCCTCGGCCTTCACACAGACCATGTCCGTATGCGACTGAATGATGACAGGGCCAGCGTCGATGCCTGCACCCCGCCCCGGCACAGCGACGACGCAGTTTCCAGTCGCATCATCTGCGTAGCCGAAGCTATTGGCCTCTGCGAACGCCCGTACCCAGGCCCGCGCTCCCGCTTCGTTCCCCGATCCACGAGGTATACGACATAGCTCCTCAAACCGCTTCCAGACCAATTCAGATCCGCTGTCCGTCACTTTACACCTCCCGCACTGATGTTTGCCGCCTACGCTTTGGACAAATCGAGGCGATGTTCCTTCCGGATCACCCTCATGCAGCGTCAATGCGAGCCTACACCGCAGTTTGGGGCAACTCTCGCACAAGGCCGAATCGAATCCCGCGACAGGGATTTTCGTCGATGAGGGCGAATAGTGCAGGACACACCCATTTTCTTCCCCCGGCTGATCGGCGACGCTGCCACACCCGTCGTGACGCGCCGGAGTCGACGCGTTTTTGGAAAAGGAGACAGCACGAGCATGAGCAAGATAAAACAGTCCCTCGCCTGGTGGTGCTTCGGTCGCCATATGGCCACAGATGCCCTGATAGCGAGCGCGGCCCGCATCGGGTACGCTGGCGTCGAGATGGCTCCCGAGGAGCTCTGGCCTCAGATAACGGACGGCGGCCTGAAGATCATTACGATGGGCGGTCATCAGTCGCTCGGGGACGGCCTGAACAAGCGCGAAAACCACGACCGCATCGAGCGCGAGATCGATCAGAACCTGGAGAAGGCGGTCAAATGGGGCGTCCACGCGCTGATCGTCTTCAGCGGCAATCGCAACGGCCTCCCGGACGCGGTCGGCCTTGAACACACCGCCGAGGGGCTTAGCCGGGTCAAGAAGTCGGCAGAGGACGCGGGCGTGACGCTTGTGCTCGAGCTTCTGAACTCGAAGGTGGATCACCCCGACTACCAGTGCGACCACACCGCCTGGGGCGCCTCGGTCTGCGAGGCAGTGGACTCTCCCCGCGTCAAGCTTCTCTACGACATCTACCACATGCAGATCATGGAGGGCGACATCATCCGTACTCTCCGCGATAACATCAAGCACATCGGCCACTTCCACACTGCCGGAAACCCCGGCCGCCACGAGCTAGACGAGACGCAGGAGCTAAACTACCCCGCCATCTGCCGAGCCATCGCCGCCACCGACTACGAGGGCTACGTAGGCCAGGAGTTCAGTCCGATGAAGGACGCTTCCATCGGCTTGGAGATGGCCTACCGAATCTGCGATATCTAATTTGATTGAATGGCACATCGACGTATAGGCGCAAACACATGTTGCTTCGCCTGTGCGTCTAAACGGTGACAGCGGAAGTCGGCGAAGAGGCAGAACAACACTCGATGCGAGCAGTAGCGGGCGGAGATATAATGTATTGCTCCAGTACCTCTTCAAAGCAGTTGCTTTATACTGCCGATGAGTTCAAACAGCGACGTTGCACTCTAGGAAGGAACATAAGCTTTCTACCTTGACGGGGTACTAGCCAGACATTAACGTTTTTCGTCGGAGGCCATTAATGCGCGGCGGAATCGCAGAGTAGGTATGCAGAATCCGCGCGGGCGAGAACACCGCCTCTCCGAGATGAGGAGTTGGGAGCGTTGAAGCTCAGTACGGAAGATAGCTTGTCATGGCGGACGGATTAAACAGGAGGTTTCACAGAGTTCAAGGAGAAACGTGACGACGATCTGGTATGTGCGGCTTTTCAACGGTCCGATCCTGGTGGATGCTTCCGGCGCGGAGACACGGCGGTTCCGCTCTCACAAAGTGGGAGCGCTGCTTTCATACCTTGCTCTGAACCTGGGCCGACCCTGTCCGCGCGAAGAGTTATATGAGGCGTTATGGCCGGAAGAAGATGCTCAATTGGCGGCAAACCGTTTCCGGGTTACGCTCTCCTCTTTGCGCCGACATCTGGAGCCGGAAGGCGTCACGTTCGGCACAGTTCTGGATGTTAGTGAACCGGGGCGCGTTCGCTTGCGCACTCAAACGGTTGCCTGCGACGCAGCAGAGTGTGAACGCCTGCTGCATAACGGTCACAACGCGCAGGCAGCGTCGCTCATAACCGGCCCTTTGCTTCCCGGATACTATGAAGAGTGGGCCGTTGCACAGCAGGCACGCTATGAAATGGTGATCGAAGATCTGCTCTCACTTCCCGTAGCGCGCTTCTCTCACCCCTCGACAGAAACATACTCTGTAGCCGAAAAACCTTTCCAAGCAGCGTCGGTCGCAGCGGCGCAGCCGAAATCCGTCGTACCTTCTAATAAGGGCGATTTGATACCGCTCTATCTTCCACGTTTTTTCGGCAGAGAACGTGAACTGCAGACATTGCAGGATCTCTTGCGGGCGCACCCGCAGGTCTCGCTTATCGGCATGGGAGGAATGGGGAAGACGCGCCTCGCCGTAGAAGTCGCCAGGATATGGCACACGGGGTGCTGTTTTGTGTCGCTCAGCGCGTTACCGGACGCCGGGCGGCTGTACGATAAGGTGATGCAGGCGCTGGGCGTCGCGCCCCAGACCGATGCTTCGACAGAAGACCAGCTAATCCAGGTTCTCACGCGACGTGATCCCCTTCTGCTGATTCTCGACAATGCCGAGCATCTGAGCGACGCCGTTGCCGACATGACGCTCCGCCTGATCGTCTCTGTCCCCGATTTGCGCATGCTCGTTACCAGCCGGCAACGCCTCGACATCCTAGGCGAGGTCGTTCTGATTCTGCCTCCTCTGGAAGTGCCTGACCGCCCGGCAGAGCCCGAACGGCTGCTGGAATTCGCCGCCGTGTCCCTTTTCGTAGATAGGGCGAAAAACGCCCGCCCCGATTTTACCCTGACTGCACGCAATGCTCCCGCCGTGGCCGAAATCTGCCGGCAACTGGAAGGCAGTCCCCTCGCGCTGGAACTGGCGGCGGCGCGCATTACCACCCAGACGCCGCAGCAGATCACCCACTCTTTGCAAACCGGACTGACCAACCTGAAATCGCATCAGCGGGGCCGTGCCGAAAGGCATCAATCGCTGCGCGCCGTGGTGCAGGGCAGTCTGGACCTGCTTTCGGAGTCTCAACGTGACTTCTTTTTCGCACTTGCGGCGTTTCAAGGGGGCTGGTTCGTGGAGGCAGCGAAGGCCGTGACCGGCAGCTCAGAAGCGGAGGCACATCTCCATCATCTCGTCCTGTGCTCTTTAGTGGGCACTCACGAGAACGAGCGTCTGGGAACGATGCGCTATACGCTTCTGGAAACTCTGCGGCAGTTCGCAGCAGAAAGCCTGACTCCGCAAGCGCTAGCATTGTATCGAGAACGCCATGCACGCTTCTACATTGCCATAGCGGCGGGGGCGGATGAGGAAGTTTTTCGCTTCATGGATGATCTGGAAGCCGAGCATGAAAACCTGTTATCGGCGATGGAGTGGTACTGGGAACACGATCGGACTACCCTCTTACCGCTTCTGACAACCATCCTGAACTTATGGGCCAATCGGGGCTACCATCGGCTTGCTCTGCAATGGATCGCACATGCCTTCCCGGAGGAAGAGCTTACGCAGATGGTGCAGAAGACCGGAAGCCTGATAGGCTTTCGGGTGTATGTCGATGTCGGGCGCTATGCGGAGGCGGAGCGGGTGGCGGAAGCGGCGCTTACTTCCGAGCGTGGTTCGGCTAACAAGGCGTGGGCGATGAACGGGCTAGGCTATGTGCGCATGATGCAGGGAGAGTGGGCTCAGGCGCTCACATATAACCGTGAAGCGGTTGCATCGATTAAGAGTGTGGAAGACAGGCAGATCGGCCTTGTTCTGCGATCGTGCTGCATTCATATGGCGGAGGCTTTCCTGGGTTGCGCGGAGTATCTCCCGGCTAATCCCGATCCGATGCAGGACTTTCGAGCCGCTGAGGAGTGCTTGAGAACAGGATTCGCTGACGCAGCGGAGGATAGTCGGTTTCAATCGAGTTATCGGCACAATTTGATGCGCGCGCTCTGGGGGCAGAAACGGGAGGCAGAGGGCGACCTCTGTTTTGCGCACGCCCTTCGGACAGCGCTTGCGCACCGGCATCTGACGGCCCTGATACGTATTTTGGGGGACGGCGCCTTTCGCCTGGCCGCGAAAGGTTTTTCCGGAGAGAGCGTTCAGTTTCTGTCCGCGATGAGAGCGCTCCAGGAGAAGATGGGCTATTGCGCTGCGCCTTACTTTGAAGCGCGCGTCCTCAGGCACCTGGATGAACTACAGAGGCTGATGGGAAGCGAAACATTCGACAGATACTGGCAAAGTGGCCTTTATACGCATCTTGAAGCGCTCATTTCTGCGGT
>JANXLO010000730.1 GCA_025355115.1 Chthonomonadaceae bacterium | reverse complement strand
GCGTCGAGAACTTCGTCGGGACGATGAGTAAGGTAGCGTAAAGTAGTCATGGCAGACACTATTTCGAGGTCCACCACTTTATCGCCTGCTAACTACTGCGACCTTTCCGAATCACAGATGCTTATCGCCCCGGAGAACGAGATTTTTTCTCAGCGCAAACGCTGGACGGTGGACGAGTGCTATCGCCTTACAGACAACGGTGAATTGGCAGGACGTTGGGAACTGGTCGACGGGAAGACACTTTCTAAACGCGAGAGAAACCTCCGCCGGGCTATTCGGATGTAGTCGTCTACAGCGAGACGGAGGAGATTGCACTGGCATCGCATCCCGCCTCCTCCACGGTGCTGCAGAGGCTGTTGCCGTCCATCCTGCCGCCGAAATCGTCGCTTTTGACCATGTTGCGTGAACTCAGCATCAAGCCTAGATTGATTTTGCGAACATAGGGGCCGAGCACCTGGTAGAGCCATCTCGTGCAAAGTTCATGATCCAGTTGTATCGTCGGTTTCTCCACAATGACGCCATCGACGAGTTCCACGAAACGATCACTTGCGATCCCGAGAAACCGCTCGAATGATATAGGGCGCGCACCGACATGGACAACTCTCGCCTCGATGCTCTCCTCCGTCTCAGTCTCCAACAGCAGATTGGTCATGATTTTTTCTCCCCGCATGGTGATGGAGCTATTGTAACACAGCTTGCTTCGACGTATACAAGAGAAGCAATGCTTGATGGGGCAATCCATCAAAAGAACAAAACTGGAGGGAGAGATTGCCCCTCGCCCAGGGAAAGTGGCTGCAATGACTGCTCAACCGATTGACCCCGGCGTCCGCGTTGGTCACGTTCACCTTAAGGTCGCCGATCTGGAGCGCTCGCTCGCCTTCTACTGCGGTGTTCTCGGCTTCGAGGTTATGCAGCGATGGGGAGCGGACGCGGCTTTTATCTCAGCGGGAGGTTATCACCATCATATCGGCCTCAACACTTGGGAGAGCCGAGGAGGATCCCCACCGTTGCCAGGCTCAACTGGACTCTACCACCTCGCGCTATTGTATCCGTCCAGGGCAGCATTGGCAGGTGCTTTGCGCCGATTGATCGATGCCCATGTGCCGTTGACGGGAGCAAGCGATCACGGAGTTAGCGAAGCCCTCTACCTTTCCGACCCTGACAACAACGGGGTGGAGCTATACTGGGATCGCCCCGAAGCAGAGTGGCCAAGAACGCAGGAGGGTGGCATTGCGATGTACTCCCGGACACTGAACCTGCAAGAGCTGCTCATTGAGGCTCCAGCAGAATTGATAACCGAAAAAGCACCTTGAGCAGAAAAGGTGCAACGGGCGTTCGCTCCAGTCAGTTTGCAGACACTGACAGGCATATCCATAGCTATGTCTACTAGGGCATGGCTCGGTAACAAAGGGAAGCGTTAACCGTCTTATCTGGAAAACAAACCGTCTGCTGGAGGAGCGCTTTCAGCAGGTACAATTAGGATAATATGAACAGAATGTTTCGAAGGCCGAACTGCATGTTTTTGCTCCTGTGCGTCGCGATGACAGGGAACGCCGGCTCTCGAGCTGTCGGGCAGGTTGCGACTGCCGCCGTCAAGCGCGCGGCCTCTGCCACCGAGCTGCCGCTGGGAGCGTGGGGGCCGTACGCGACAGGCAGTCTCGCGCCGTGCTATCTAGCGGATCGCTTCAAGGCGCAGCTTTTCACCTTCCCAATGGTGATCGGGCAACGGCGCACTGAGAGCCTGCTGAGGCCGATGCTAAGCGCAGACGGCAAGACGCATCTGCGCCTTCAGAAGGTCGCTCTTGAGCGGCGATCACTGGGGCTTTCCCCGATGCAGGCCGCTGACGATGACCGGCTGGAAACCGCCGCGTCCCTGTATGGCAATAGAGTCGCACGTGTCGTTGACGCCGATGCCGATGGATTTCTCTGGACGGTTCGCATCCCCTTCGCGCCCGCCAAATTGGCGCAGGCAGTGAGCGGGCCAACAGACAGCGAAGAGATGGGCTGGGGAGCGGGTGACGCCACGATCTCCTTCATGCCCGCGTTTGCTGACCCCGATAAGGACGGGCTGCTGGTGCGAGTCACCCTAGCCAACCGCTCTAAGAGTGTGCAAAGCTGGTATGTCGATATGCTGGGTGGGCTCTCGCTTCTGAGCGACGGCTTTAGTCTTAAAGACCTTATACTGCAGGCCGATGCGAGCGGCAAAGCGATGCTCCTCCGTCATAAGAGCAGTGACGCCGCCTTCGCGCTCGCTGCGGATACCGCCCCCTACCCCGTTCGGCTCTACACCGTCCGAAACGCCTATTTCGCGCCTGAAAGCGACGTCTCCGAACGGGACTCCAAGGGCATATCCCTGCCAACAGGACGGCTCGGGCCAAAGGACGGCGCTGAGGAAAACATCGCGAAAACAGGCCGCGAGGAGACGAGCGCGGCAGGCGTATGGGCATTGACGAGAGTGGACGACATCTCCGTTGCGCCGGGAGAAGCCGTTACATTCACACTCTGCATTGGAGTTGCAAAGCAACCGGAAGATGCGCGCAAGAGCGCGGCGGCGCTCTCTGTGCTCGCCCCCGACGTCACGGAGGAGGGCAAGCCGGCGCAGACAGGCATCTACGCCACGACGCTGAAGGCGCACCGCGCCTCCCGCATCACTACGGGCGATGCCGGGCTTGACCGCCTGTTGGCGCAGTCCTTCGTCAACGCGCCTTTTGATTCCTGGCGGAGGGTCGGAATTCCGTGTCGACAATGGGCGGTGCCCGCAGCCGGATCCGCCTATCGTCCAGTCGAGGGCGGATTCATGGCCCTGGGGTGGGCGGCGTCTCGCGCGGACTGGAGTGCGGCGCAGCTAAACGCCTGGTTTCTAACTGGTGGCGATGCCCAGGCTCCATTCAAATCCCCGCAGACAGTGGCTCCCATCAACCTGTTCGCCCTGTGGGAGCTCTACACTCAAACCCTCGACCGCAAGCTGCTCGAGCATTTCTACCCGTTCGCGCGGCGTCGCTACCGCGAACTCCTCAGCGCAGGACGAACGGGAACAGCCGACTGGCTCTTCTCCTGGCAGACGGGACAGCCGGAATCTCAGAGCGAAAAGGGAACAATCGCGGCCGGCTTTCAGGCTGCGATGCCGCGTCACTACAGCCCTGACTATTCGGCCTTCGTCGTGCGCTCTGCGCGAATTCTGCAGCGAATGGCGACGGTGCTGGAGCGGTCTCCCAACGAGCTGTCGGGCTATGCTCTTGATGCCGATGAAGCCGCAAAGGCCATGAACTCGACGCTGTGGGAGGGAAGTCTTGGCTCCTATGTCAGTCGCCCTCTCCTTCCCGCGACGGGCAGTCCTGCAGCGCAGGCGTCCGACGACCTGACGAGCTTGTTGCCCCTGCTCGTCGGATACGATGGTCTGAGCGACGTTCAACGCGCCGCCCTGCTGAAGCAGCTGACCGATCCCGCCCGCTTCTGGAGCGCTGCCGGGCTGCGCGGCATCTCAAAAACGGCCCCCGGCTACCGGTCACATGAGCCGGGCAACGGAGCGGTGGCATTCGGAACCAACTGGCTGCTGTGGAAGGCGCTGCTGGATGCCGGAGAGACCGAAACCGCGCAGAAGTTGGCCACGAATCTGCTTCGATCGTACTCCGAAGCGCAGAGCAGCTCCGACGCCTCACCCGAGGCGCTAGACGGCGACACTGGTCTCGCCTGCGGCGCGACCGATTCCGCAGGCGATGCCTGTGTCCTCCTGAGCATCTTCGCCGCCTACAGGCATCCGGGCACGGTAACATCGGGCTGGAACCTCATTCCGCTCGACCGTCACTACGATCGGACGACGGACACTCTCCGAGCCGTCTATCGAGGGGTCGAAAAGAACGGCAGCCCGGTAATGCTGTGCGTCATGGGCAAACCCGGCGGCAGGTATATGCTCCAGGGAGCGGTCTCCGGGGAGCGGGTCGCAGATGGCTACGGCCTCATCACGCTCTCCCTGCCGCCCGGCACCTCAACGCAGGAGCTCCTGATTCAGCCTTCGATGGGCGCGAAGCCGTGAACCGAAGGCAGATGGCTATGGGACTGCTGATTCTATTGCCGCTCGCGGGATGCGGCAAGCCCGCGCCAGCGGGCACCGCAGACCAGCCGCCATCAAAGTCGTTCTCTTCGGGATCTTACTCTGACGTTGGCCCTCGCTGGTCTCACGACGGCCAGAGGATCGCGTTTCTCCGCTCCTTTATGGATCACAGGCGTCAGCTCTCGGTGGCGGATTCGCAGCTGGAGCGGCCGCTGGCGCTTCTGGAGTCGGAACTCCTCTGTCCTGACCGCAGCTATCGAGCGAGCCGGGAGTCCTACTGCTCCTCCGACGCCCTGTCCTGGACGCCGGACGACCGCAAAATCGCCTTTGAGCGAATCGAATGGTTCACCTTCGAGGACGGAGAACGACTGCCCGGCACTGGCCTCTGGACGTTTGACACCTCCTCGGGCCGCGTCGCCCCTCTCGCGCTGCACCCTAAACGCTATGCCAGCCTTTTCTACTACTACCACACGCCGGAATGGTCCCCGGACGGCAAGTATCTGGCGTTCATTGCGGAGGGCATTCATGGGCAGAGATCCCTGTGCACTCGCGCTATTTCCGCGCAGAAGCCGCAGGAGATGCGGCCTCGATTCGACAACTATGAGGACAGTGACTGGGCGGCATGGGAGCCGCTGGACGAGGATGCCCCCCCGGGACGTCGCGCGGCGCTAGTGTTTCGGCAAAGCATCCGCCGAAGCTACTCCGTCCCGCCGACCGAGACTCTGCGGCGAATCACTCCTGGAGGCGTAAAGCAGGAGGATGCTGGTGAGATGTGGCGCGTCAACAATCGCGACTACAGGCTGCCGACTTGGTCGACCCGCGTTGCGGATCGGCCCATCTCCCTGCGCGTGGGGCAGCCCGTCTGGTCGCCGGACGGAGAGACGCTGGCCTTCACGCTGACGCCCGATGCGAACGACTACTCGCGCTATGAGATATGGACGCTCCGGCGCAGTGACCGGCAGGCGCAGCGCGTGAGCACGCCTAACGCGGGCGCCTTCGCTCCTGTCTGGATCGGAAACGGGCAGATTGGCTGCCTGTCGCCGCAGGGGACGCGCTACGCCGTTCTCCTCCTCGCGTTGTCCGCAGGCTCCGTCAGATCGCTGGGATCGATCGGCAGCGCCGACTGCGACTGGTCGCCCGACCGCAGCAGCATCGTCTGGGCCGACCCGCCCAATTCACAGCTCGCCAACTCTGATGAGCCCACGACGCTGCATCTATTCAAGACCGGACGGAGAGTGCCGAAATCATGAATTCCCGCCTGCACATGCGCCGCCTGTTGCCGCTTCCCGTGCTGCTTATTCTCGGCCTGATGCCGATCGTCGCCTGCCTGAACTCCTCTACGTCCGCAATCTCCCAGAGGCAGCCAGCTCCGCGCAATCAGGTCGTCTACACGCTTAAGCCGCTCCTGTCAGAAGGGCGGCTGGACGTCCGCATCGAACTCTCCGTGCCGCCAGACGCCGCGACGGTGCAGATGCAGCTTCCAGTCTGGTCGCCCGGCGACTATCATGTCCAGAACTTCGCCCGGTACGTCAAGGCTTTCAAGGCGAGCGCGACGGAGACCGGAGCGTCTCTTGAGGCCGACCATGCCGACGCGAACACATGGACTGTCCGGACAGCAGGCACAAAACGCATCGCCATAACATACTCGCTCCCCACAACCCCGCCCGGCTTTTTCAGCGAGAATGTCGCGATCAGCCAGACGCAGGGGTTCGTCAACGGGCCAGCCGCACTGATGTATGTCGCGGGGCAGAAGGAGCGGCCAGCGAGGCTAGTGCTCGAGTTGCCCGCGGATTGGCGGGCGGAGACGCCGCTCGCATCGGAGACTCCCCCCGCCGGAATGACCGCCGCCTACTCCGCGCCCGACTACGACACGCTGGCCGATTCCCCCCTCGTCTTCGGGGCGAAAAAGGCTCTCGTCACCCGTGAATTTCGCGTCCGCAATATCGTGCACTCGCTCGTCTTCTTTGATCATGTGGAGGAGATCCGCGACTTCGATCAATACGCCCCGGTTCTACAGAAGATCGTCGAGGCGGAGACGGAGATCATGGGGTCCGCCCCTTATCCGCGCTACACCTTCTTCTGCGACGTGGACGGGCGGGGCGGCGGGCTGGAGCATCTGAACTCCTGTCGCGTTGCACTGTCGCCGGATGATGCGCCGACTCGGGAGGCTCCATTCTTCGCGCATGAGTTCTTTCACTGCTGGAACATCAAGCGGATCCGTCCCGCTGTGCTGGGGCCATTCGACTATGTTCACCCCCCTCGGACGCGCAATCTCTGGTTCGCGGAGGGCGTGACGGAGTACTACGCTCGGGTCGCAGTGCGCCGCGCGGACCTCATTTCCGAGCAGGGATTTCTAACGCATTTTCGCCGCATGATCTCACGCCACCAGTCGAACCCTGCCAGACTGCGCGTCACAGCGGACGAGGCGAGCCAGCGCGTCTGGGAGTCGGGCAACAGCTCCGGGTTTGGCGGCCTCTCGTACTACGACAAGGGCGAGCTCATCGGCCTCTGCCTCGACCTGAGCCTGCGAAACGCGACTGGTAACCGCAAGTCGCTGGACGACGTGATGAGGCTCCTGATGCAGCGGCACTCTCCGCCGAAGCCCGGCTACGGAGAGGATGAGATTCGCGACACCATTAGTGAAGTTGCGGGGAAGGATATGTCCGAGCTCTACAATCGGCTGGCGCGATCCGTCGCCGAGATGCCCTTCGCGGAGTGTCTCGCCTACGCGGGCATGGACATTAATCTTGCGCCTCTCCCCAACGCCACGGAAGCTCAGATCGCACTCCGCAAGAGCTGGGTGAAAGCGAAGCTATGAGCACGAACTCCCGGCTTGCCATAGAAGGAGGTGTTGCCTTGCGCGACACTCTCCGTGTTCCCTGGCCGCTGTGGCCCTTCTTTGATGCGGAGGAGGAGAGTGCCCTGCTCGGCGTTCTGCACAGCGGAAAATGGTGGTGCGTCGAGGGCACCGAGTCCCGGCAGTTCGAGGAGGAGTTCGCAGTCTTTCAAGGCGCCTCTTACGCCGTAGCCTGCACCAATGGCACCGCCGCCCTGGAGATCGCGCTGCGTGCGCTGGACATCGGCTGCGGTGATGAGGTGATCGTGCCCGCCTACTCATTCATCGCCACAGCGAGCTCCGTGTTGGGCGTGGGGGCCGCACCCCTTTTCGTGGACATACAGCCCGATACGCTCAACATCGATCCGACTCTCATCGCGTCCGCTGTCACCCCGCGCACCCGCGCAGTGATCGTCGTTCATATGGCGGGGCGTCCGGCGGACATGGATGCGATCCTGGAGGTCGCAGCGAGGCACAATCTGCTCGTGATCGAAGACGCGGCACAGGCGCATGGCTCGGAGTGGCGAGGCAGGAGAGTAGGAGCACTAGGGCATTTGGGAACGTTCAGCTTTCAGGCGAGCAAAAACTTGAATGCCGGGGAGGGCGGGATTGTCGTCACCGATGACGAAGTTCTGGGGGAAGCCGCCTGGTCGGTGGCGAATGTTGGGAGGGTGCGCAAAGGCCGTCGCTACGAGCACAGCGTCTACGGAAGCAACTTTCGGATGACTGAGTTTCAGTCTGCCATTCTGCGCACTCAACTCAAACGGTTGCCTGGGCAGAGCGCCCGGCGCACTGCGAACGCCGCAGTCCTACGCGAGTTGCTCCAAGGCATTCCAGGCATCGCTCTGCCGTCACTTGATCCACGCATCACTGCCCACGCCTACCATCTGTTCACATTCCGCTATGATCCCGAAGCGTTCGGAGGCAGATCCTACGTCGATTTCATCGCCGCTCTGGGAGCGGAAGGAATCCCTTGTTCCGACGGCTATGTCCCGCTCTATAAGGAGGGGATGTTCTACCGCACCCCCGGCAGAAAATCGGCATTCTGTCAGGCCGGACGACGCATCGACTACGCCAAAATGCACCTGCCAGTCTGCGAACAGGTATGCCAGGATACCGTCTGGCTGCCGCAAAATCTGCTGCTGGCCGAGCGCAGTGATATGGAGACAATCGCGGCGGCGATCCTCAAAATACAGCAAAGTGCAGCAGCGTAACCTGTTTGCTCTAGTCGAAGCGTAACCCCTGCACTGTAGCACGTTACAGGCCGTGGGAAAATCATGGACCTGCGCTCTGGAAAATCCAAAAAATCAGTCTAAATCCCCAAAATCCTGGTTCAGACACTCTCTTTGCCTTCAGCGACTCCAGCGCTTGCCGAGGGTAATCCCCTGGGCGCGGAGGGGATCCTCGGAGCGGCCTGTCTTTTTTAGCCCGGCAGCGATCCAGGCCTCCAGGCCCGCCTCCATTTCAGCGACCTGCCCCGGACGATCCTCTGCAAGATTTAGGGTCTCACCGGGGTCTGTCGTCAGGTCGTAGAGCTCGCGGGGCGGCATTCCATGGCGATCCGGTTCGCGGGCGAGTATGAATTTGGCGGTTTCGGTACGCACTGCCCATTTCGCCTGCCAGGTCGACTCGCAGCTGATGACGTGCTTGACACCCAGTGGCTCCTCGAGGCCGGTAAGCGATTTCCAGTGGCTGCGGCCCTCCAGTGAGGGAGGGACCGCGATTCCAGCCGCCTCCAGAAGAGTGGGGGCGATATCGAGGTGTGACACGAGCGGCGATATCGTCTGACCGGGCGCCATTCTGCCCGGCATGCGGCAGATAAGCGGAACGTGCGTGATATCGTCGTAGAGGCCGTGATGGTCAAAGTAGATGTCGTGCTGGTACATGCTTTCGCCGTGATCGCCCGTCAGTATCACCAGCGTCTCCTCCACGAGGCCCGTCTCCTCGAGGACGGCGAGAACCTGCGCGATGCCGTCGTCAACGTGGCGAATCTCCGCATCGTAGAGCGAGGCGACATACTCCGCGTCCGTCACAGGCCCAAGCTTATTGAACCAGAGGTCGCGGAACATCTCCCAAAACGGCTGGCGCTTGATGGGCTCGAAGGAGGTGTGCTCGGGGGAAAAGGGGTCGCGTCCGGCGGGGTAGAAGGTTCGGTAGCGCTCCGGCGGCAGGTACGGCGTGTGCGGCTCCCAGTAGTGCAGAAACAGGAAGAACTGCTCCGAGGAGTGCTCGCGTATCCACGGCAGCGCTCTGGCATTGATCTCCTCGCAGGAGACGAGCAGACGTAGCTTGTGCCGGTGCGAGGGATTGATGTAGAACTCGTATCCCCGCGCCAGCCAGGACTTCATGTCGTACAAATTGTCAACGGCCGCCGTGGTGTAGCCAGAGTTCTGGAGCATCTCAGCCAAGACGGGTGTTTTGCGGTCGAGATCGGCCTGTCCTCCGTGGCAGACGATGTTGTGCGTGAGCGGGTGCAGCCCGGTGAACATCGTGGTATGTGCGGGAGTGGTGGGAATTCCGGGCGCAAAGCAGCGCGAGAATATCGCCCCCTCCGCCGCCAGTCGATCCATCGTCGGGCTGGTCGGCATTGGGTAGCCATAGCAGCCGAGCCGCGAGGCCCGCAACGTGTCCACAACGATGAAAACAATGTTCATAATGCTCTTATTATAGGCGGTGAACAGGCCGTTGTCAATTCGAAACGCGGTGCCGATAAGCCACTGAGAACGCCCAATTGCCGTCTACGTAAGGCCTTTCGGTGCCCGCCGAGCTTGACAGCAGGCGAATCGGATGTTATAGTATATTGATGCTCGCTCACGGATTGGAGTGATTTGCGGGCAGTTCGTGGCGCTTTGAGCCGCATGTCGTGGGGAGCGAAGGAGTGAGCAGTGCAAGATTCTCAGCAGACGAACGCATCTGATCCCAGCGCCGAGAGCGCCGACGAGACGGTTCCAGCTCAGGCTGCAAAATCCTCTACAGGACGGCGTGGACGCCCGAATCGATTTTGGAGATTTGTGAGATGGACATTCGCGTTTGGGGTCTGCCTGGTTTTGGTGCTGTCCGGCATCGTGTTCGCGCTCTACGGCAAAAGCAAATTTTTCCAGACCATTTCCTCTAGCATGCTCAGAAACCCACTCGACGTGATCCGCGGCAAGCCGCTGGCCTCCTACAAGCCCGAGACTTATTTAGCCGATCACCCGCACACCATGAACATCCTTTTCCTGGGATGCGACAGAGACTATGTCGGGAAGCGCATCAACGGAAATGCCGTTCCTGTTCCTGTGCTGAACAGCAACGGACGCAGCGATGCGATTATGATCGCTCATTACGATTTTGATAAGAAGACTCTAAATATACTCACCATCCCTCGCGATACGGCTGTCCACATCCCCGACCACGGCACACACAAGATAAATGCTGCGCATCAGTACGGCGGCCCTGCGCTGACCCAGGAGACCATCAAATCAGTGTTCGGAATAGACGTGGACGCCTATGTCACACTCCACTTCGAGGCGTTCCAGCAGATCGTCGATGCCGTCGATGGCGTTAACGTCACCGTAAAGAAGGACCTGAACTACGATGACAACTGGGGTGTGCTGCATGTCCATTTGAAGAAGGGCTATCAGCACATGAACGGGTATCAGGCGATGGGATACGTCCGCTTCCGGCATGATGACAGCGACCTCATGCGGGCAGAGCGCCAGCACGATTTCGTAGAGGCCATGCGCCAGCAGATCAAAAGCCCGAAGATGCTGCTCAGGGGCGCAGTTGCCCTGAACACGATTTCGGACAACCTCAACACCAGTCTTTCCTACGAGCAGTTGATTACACTGGCGGCATGGACGAAGGAGTTGCCGAAGGAGAGCATCGTGCTTGCGACGATGCCCAGCATAGAAGGCCCTGTCTATGTCACGGTGAACAAGATTCCTGCCAGCAAAATGATCGCTCAGATGTTCTTCGAAGGGAATGAATCGGCCTTTGAGATAACGGCTCCCGACAAGCAAGCGGTCTACGCGATGAACCATCGCGGCGCGCGGCGACGAGTGCATGGCCGGTCACACGACTTCCCCATCACTGGACCGGGATCGGAAGTGCCTACTGGAAACGACAGCTCGTCGGGCACGAGCGGCTCCGATCTTATGCCTGAGGGAGACAGCGCCAAACCGGATGCACCGGGGATCGGGCCGAAGCCGGGTGGCGGGGCGACGCCTCCTGAAAAGAAGAGCAGCGACAGCGGTGACAAAACGAAAGACCCACCGCAGACCGACCCGACCTCTACGGACATTCGGGCTGCCATGCTGCCATTCGCCTGAAGCAGAGATGGCTTCACCAGACAGAATCAGAGGGCGCATGAACGACAATTCATGCGCCCTCGATGCTTGCGGTCATAAATCTATGGGAAAACTATCGGGCTTCGCGGCTCTCGGCCTGACGCTTTGCCTTGGCGATTTTACGCAGACGGGCCGCTGCTTCCCGGCGTCGCTTGTCGCTGGGCTTCTCATAATGCTCATGAGCGCGGGCCTCTTTGAGAATTCCGCTCTCCATGGTCATTTTCTTGAACCGGCGCAGAGCCGTCTCAATGCTCTCACCCGGTTTGACAGTCACTTGTGCCAAATGGATCGTTCCTTTCCTGATTACTCCGAAAAAGTGTAGCCTACCCTGCCGCTGTCGGGCGTGATCTGCTTGGTGACAGTATACCCCATTCAGCGGCTTTCTGCTGAAACTTTTTTCCGAGGGCCGACTCGCACTTCGCGCGATAGGAGGAAGAGGCATTGGCTCTGTCGAAACGTCCGCTTACTGAAAGCCTTTGCGCTGCCAGGCAGCGAGGGGTAGCCCCACCGCTCCCGGGAGGTCATTACCATAAACTTGCCGAACGTTCGCACCCGTCGGTTCCGCGCTCGAATACGCCCCCTCTGCCTGCGGATTCTTCCTTTCGCTCTTATCGCATGCGGCGGCGTGACCGCGTTGCGCTCGCACTCCGCGCCTGAGCATGGAGCTAATGTCGAAGCACCCGTTTTGCCCGCGCCCTCTTCATCCCCCGTCAGCCCGGCTCCCCCCGCACCCGGAGTTCCCGCGGAGCCTTCGGAGGGCGGTGATCCGTCCGCGGTGAAGCAGCCGGACGTCAATGCCGTCAGCGCCATTCTGGTTGATGCCGTCAGCGGCCAGGTGTTGTATGAGAAGAACGCCGACGCGAGGCGCCCCATGGCGAGCACGACGAAGATCATGACCGCGCTGCTCTTTTGCGAGAGCGTCAAAGAGGGAGAGATCGTCAGTGCAAGTTCCGAGGCCTGCAAGGTGAGAGAGAGCTCCCTGCACCTCAAATTGGGGGAGAAGCTGACCTCGAACGATATGCTCTGCGCCATACTCATGCGCTCCGCGAACGACGGATGCGTGGCGGCGGCGGAGAAGGCGGCGGGCACCGAACATGCATTCGTCGCGAGAATGAACGAGAAGGCGGCGCAACTGGGCGCGACGAACACACACTTCGTCAACCCGCACGGTCTTCACGATCCCCAGCACTACACCTCCGCCCGAGACCTTGCGATGATAGCCCGAGCCGCCATCGATCAGCCGCGCATCCGCGAAGTCGTCTGCCGTGAGAAGTGCGTGATCGTGCGCTCGATGAACACGCGGGATGTGACGATGCACAACCACTCTCATTTCCTCGGGCATTACGAGGGTGCGGACGGCATCAAGACAGGCTGGACGGTTCCGGCAGGTCACTGTTATGTGGGATCCGCGACCCGCAACGGCTGGCAGCTCATCTCTGTGGTGCTTAAAAGCCCCAACTACGTGCATGAGACAGCGGAGATGATGAACTTCGGCTTCGCCAACTTCGAACGGCATATCGTCAACCGGGCCGGTGACGCCGCAGGCCAGTGCGCCGTTCAGAACGGCGTCCGACCTGCCGTCGCCGTGGCCGTGGCAAAGCCTCTCCAGTTCGTCACGCGCAAAGGCGTCGCGGCGGAGTTTGCCAGGCACGTCACGCTCTCCCCCACGCAGGCGCCGGTCGTTCTGGGCAGCAGCCTGGGCTCGCTGGAAGTTCTGACGGGCGGCAGGCAGATCGCCTCCAGCCCTCTCATCGCACTTGAAGCTGTGCCAGTCAGCCCGCCTCTCGTGAGGGCGGCTGCCGGTTCCTGGGGCCGATTTCTTGCACTAGTTGGCATTTTTGCGGCAGGTCTGACATCGTCGTCACGGCCGCGCCATCTTTGCTGCGGCG